>QMOL01000004.1 GCA_003648225.1 Chlamydiota bacterium | reverse complement strand
CTACTCTTACGCGTCCTGTATTATGATTTACGAGATTAACCATTCTGCCTTTCCGGCGTGCCATTTTTTCTGTTACCGCGCCGAGATACGGTTCATCACAATCTATAAATAAATGTTCAATCGGCTCAATTATTTTCCCGTTTTCTTCTTTTAAAACAACGTGAGGACGGCCAATAGAAAGTTCAAACCCCTCTCGACGCATCGTTTCAATAATAATGGCAAGCTGGAATTCTCCGCGACCCTTAACGGTAAATCCATCTCCGTCTTCCGCGTCTTCAACTTTAATAGCCACATTACTTAATGTCTCACGCAGGAGTCGTTCTTTAATTTTTGATGATTGAACTATTTTACCTTCTTTACCTGAAAAAGGTGAGGTGTTAATACCGAATTTCATCGAAACCGTCGGCTCGTCAACTGTTATTCTGTCAAGCGCTTCAGGAGAATTTTGATTACAGATTGTATCGCCGATTGTTACGTTCTCAATCCCTGAAAGAATTATTATATCTCCCGGCTCGCCTTTTTCCGCATCTTTTAAACCAATTCCTTCATACATCTGAAGCTTTGATACACGAAGCGGGTTGATACCTCTGAACCTGTCAATACAAACCAGATTATCATTGCACTTTACACTCCCGTTCATTATTCTTCCAATCGCGAGACGACCAAGATAATCAGAATAATCAAGTTCACAGACTAACATCTGAAACGGTTTTTCGGGATTGTACCGCGGCGGCGGAATTTCTTCAACAATAGTATCAAATAACGGTTTTAAATCCGTTCCTTTTTCTTCCAGACTTTTACTTGCAATTCCATCACGACCAATCGCGTACAAAACAGGAAAATCTATCTGATCGTCATCAGCATCAAGATCAATGAATAAACTGTAAACTTCATCGAGAACTTCATCTATTCTCGCATCATCGCGGTCAATCTTATTAATTACAACAATAATTTTTAAATGCAGCTCAAGCGCTTTTTTTAACACAAACCGCGTTTGCGGTAACGGCCCTTCCGATGCGTCAACAAGTAGTATCGCGCCGTCAACCATCATAAGCGCGCGCTCAACTTCTCCGCCAAAATCTGCATGTCCCGGAGTGTCAAGGATGTCGATTTTAACATCATTCCAATGTACCGAACAATTTTTCGCGGAAATTGTTATTCCGCGTTCGCGTTCGAGATCCATGCTGTCCATTACGCGGTCTTCGACTTCCTGATTAGCTCTGAAAGTACCGCTTTGTTTAAACATATTGTCAACTAACGTTGTTTTTCCGTGATCAACGTGAGCAATAATCGCAATATTCCGTATTTTTTCGTTTGTTTTTGTATTTTTCATATTATTTATTCTACTATATTTTGATTTGCAACGCAATTGCTAAAATGATATACTATTGTTATGTCGATAATTGACGTTTTTTTCGGCACAATTTAGTAAACCCGATAATCTAATAATCCATTAATCCAATTATGATTAAATTAGGCGTTCTCGGCTCAGGCACAGGCTCGAATTTTGCCGCAATAGCTGAGTCAATTAAATCGAAAAAAATTAACAGCGTGGAAATTTCCATTGTAATCTCTGACGTGGAAAATGCTAAAATCCTTGATCGCGCGGCTGCTCTTGATATTCCAAACAAATATATTCCCGCAGATGATTTTAAAACAAAACTTGACGGAAAACAGGAACAGGATTATATTAACGCTTTAAAATCAGCAGATGTCGATTATATTATCCTTGCGGGATTTATGAGGATGATAAAAAACGGCTTGCTAAACGCTTTCCCGCAAAAAATTGTTAATATTCATCCCGCCCTGCTGCCGGCTTTTCCGGGATTGCATTCCTGGAAACAAGCTTTGGATTATGGTGCTAAATTTGCCGGATGTACCGTTCACTTTGTTGATGCAGGCATGGACTCAGGACCTATTATCGCTCAGGCAGCTGTGCCGATTGAAGATAACGATACAGCAGAAACTCTTCACGCGAAAATTCAAATACAGGAACATATTATTTTCCCGGAAGTGATACAACTTCTTGCAGACGGGAAAGTTAAAATAGAAGGAAGAAAAGTAAAAACAGAAAATTGCGAAAGCAATATTTAACATGCCGAATCTTAATTTAGAAGATCACGATTTTACTAAAGAGAAAATAATTAGAAGAATTGCTGTACCGATTCTCGTAATTATTGTCATCATTATTATCGGCACTTCATGGTATTCTATTATCGAAGGGTGGAGTGTTCTTGACGCAATGTATATGACTGTTATTACCGTTACAACCATTGGGTTTAGAGAAGTTCACCAACTTGATGATTCAGGTAAAGCTTTTACTATATTTCTCGCTATTGCAGGCGTTGGCGCGGCAATGTATGCTCTCTCAGCTTTTATTTCCATTGGTGTCGGCGGACATTTAATCAGAACTTTCAAAGGTAAACAAATGATTAATGAATTAAAAAAATATAAAAATCATGTGATATTATGCGGCTGCGGACAAATGGGCGAATGTGCCCTTAAAGAACTGCTCATTCGCGGAACGCAAGTTGTTGTTATTGACAATAATCCCGAAACACTGGAACGGCTCGCTCATTATAAAATCCCGATTATTCAAAACGATGCAACTTTGGAAAACGTTCTCGAAAACGCGGGAATTAAATCTGCTTATGGTCTTATCGCTTCCCTGCCGGATGACGCGGATAATTTATTCTTAACATTAACCGCGCGGGAAATGGTTCACGAACTTTTTATTATCGCGCGGGCATCCAGTAAAAAAATAGGTAAAAAACTAAAACGGGCCGGTGCAAATAAAATTATCCTCGCTAATGAAGTCTCAGGAAGACACATGGCAAATATTATTCTTTCACCGGAAGCTATGAATTTTGTCGATAAAATAACAGGATTAAGAAATCGTCAATTCGGCTTGAGAGAAATTATTCTTACAAATGAGTGTGAATGGGCAGGAAAATCTATCGCAGAAGCAAATTTACGCGCAAATACAGGATTGAACATTCTCGCCGTTCGCCAGGGAAATGAAGAACTTTTAATCAATCCAAACCCTAACACACAATTAAATGAGGGTGATTTACTTATCGTTTTCGGACCAATTGACGCCGCGGAAAAACTAAATGTAAAATTCAAAAAACAAGTATAGGCTTGATAATGCTGACAGCAGATAAAATTGCTTTGTGCATTACAATTATCAGCATTATCTAAATATTTTCAAACAGGAAAGAGATTAGATTTAGTAGGAATTGTATATATTTTTGGATCTTATCTAATAATTGTTATACTAACAACAACACATTTTTTGAAGAAACAAAGAAATCAATCAACAAAAAATGTCGATTGAAAAGTAAGTTGCTTGATCTGCGTATGCCGGGTTCCGGCTCCGATAATTCTTAAGAAATTAGCCACAAAGACTCTAAGGCACGAAGCTTTAAGTACATAGTTCTGTCAATAAAATTATATTCGTTTTTAATTAGTGCATTAGTGGCAAAAAAGTTTTAAGCTTTAAGTCTTATTTTAATAATTTTGTCATTAAATGATTTTGTAAATAAATTGTATTTGTATTAATAGTACTGTTCAAATAGTCCTGCTAATAAAATTAAATCATTTTGGCGATAACTCGCCAACGCAGTAAATGCCACTATCGTGTCTTTATTACTGCACTCCAAACAGGCTACTCAAATTTCCAGTTTCCAATTTCTAATTTCAAACATTAATTGTTATGTGCCAAGATGGACACCTTACCACCTTCACTCATTGTCACCATAATACATTTCTGCAAATCCCTCCGGTGGATCTTCAAATCTCGCGTATTTATTTTCAAATTTAAGAAGAATATTTCCTATTGGACCGTTTCGCTATTTTGCGACAATCAGTTCTGCCGTGTTTTCATCTTTAGGATCATGAGAAGTCATGTATTTCCTGTAAAACAAAAGAACTAAATCGGCATCCTGCTCAATAACGCCGGATTCTCTTAGTTGGCTCAATTTAGGTCGAGCACCTTTTTCACTGCCTTTCTCAGATTCTCTGTTAAGCTGTGAAAGGGCGATAACCGGTAATTCAAGCTCAAGTGCCATCGCTTTAAGCGAACGCGAAATATAAGAAATCTCCTGCTGACGGTTTTCTGTACGACCGCCGGATCCTTGCATTAACTGAATATAATCAATAATAACGAGCCCAAGATTCGGATTTTCAGCTTTTAAACGACGGCAGCGAGCTCTAACTTCCAATGGGGTAAGAGAGGCCGATTGATCAATATAAATATCAGTTTTTTTAAGTGATGCGCTTGCGTGTACAAGAAGATTGAGATTCTGCTGAGTTAATCCGCCGCGACGCAATTTTTGTGCGTCAATTCTTACATGTGAAGAAAGAATTCTTATTGCAAGTTGAAGCGCGGTCATTTCAAGAGAGAAAATAGCGACCGCTTTATTACCATTGACAGCTGCATTTTCAGCCAGATTAAGCGCGAAAGCGGTTTTGCCTACAGATGGTCGTGCGGCAATAATAACTAATTCGCCCCCGTGCAGCCCTGTAGTCATATCATTTAATTTTGTAAAACCGGTATCAATTCCGGTAATAGAACCTTTATTAGCAATTAATTTCTTAAGATGCTGTGTTGTTTCCTCCATCACACTTCCCAGTTTTCTGAATTTTCCATGCGCGCTCAGTTCATCAATTTTAAAAAGTTCACATTGAGCTGACTCAAGTGCTTTACCAACTTCCTGAGTGCCTTCATAACAATTACTAATAATGCGATAATATAAAATTTTAATATTTTTTTAAATAGTATCTTAAGAATAATTAATTGTATAAAAGATTGTGCAAGTGCCTTTTTCAAACTTATTTGTTGAATGATATTGATGCAAGTATATTTGTCAATTCCTCACCAACTTTTTGTGTGAATTTTGCGCATCCCTTTACTGTAAAATGATGTGCATCAAAACAATCTTCCTTTTTCATTTTGAGTGTTGTACAATCAACAACATATACTCCATTTGATTTGAATGTCGCTTCGAGTTCGTTGACCACAGGAAGAGTATCGTAATAATATTGATAAATGCTGTGATAAGGCGGCTTAATAAGAATTAGAAATATTTCACCGCGTAAGTGCATATCAAGCAGCTTTTTCCAAGTTTCAATTTTATGCTTTGGCGGTGTTGGATGTTTATAGTTCTTAGATGGAAGTCTGTATGGGTATTTTCCTAATGGATAAGGAGCGGAATGACCATCAGAATTTATAACAATTCTTTTAATATTCTTAGGAAAAAATTCGGGATTGATAAGCCAAGACAATAATTTATTATGATTTTTATATATTAACGCGTTAATTGCGTATGAATATCGAATAATCGGTATGATATCATCTTCTATTCCCTGCCACATATATTTACGGAACTCAGGGTCTGAAAATGCAAAATACCATTCGTTTGGCAACCAATATTTCGCCGGAAGATAATATAAAATATCTCGGTAAAGCCTTTTCTCTATCGCTGATGGGACATATCTCGAAAATTCAGCTATGATAATAGGTCGGGTGCTTGATTTTGCGGCTAAAGCTTTGACCATATTGTATGTGTAAAGAATTTCACCGCCCGGTGGAGATGATATGAGGACATTTATATTAAAATCATTTGATAAAATTGATGTTTGAAGTTGAGCAGATTGAGAAGAACCGAGAATATAAGCATCATATCTATTATTTGCAGATTGTTTAAATGTATTTTGGATTGCAACGGTTATAGAAGAAAACTGCCAACTTGAAAGTATATTTTCAAAGTGTGAATTTATTTTGAACATTAAGAGAGTGCATAAAACTATTCCGGAAATTATTCCAATATTAGCTGCATGCTTTCTTAAAACTGAAAATAAATATATGGATTTGTTGTTTTGCATGCAAAAACTAATGAGTAAATTATGATTAATACGGTTAATACACCTTTCGCAAATCCTAACGAAAATTGAAAAGTTGGGTGTTTGGATAATATAAAAACTTTTTCTGATTTTACTCTTATAAATTGAATAAGAGTGTAACTAACGGAAAGTATTAAAATTGCAATGCATACATTTGGAATTGTTGTATCAGCATTGAATTTTAACAAAGAATTAAAGTACAATTTTATGTCACTTAATTGTTTGACTCTGAAAATTAACCAGCCGCCCAAAATAAATATCATAGTAACCGGCCAACGGAAAAATAACGAAAACCAAAAATTTTCTTTTTTCTGCGGCTTGATAAAAAAACGTTCAATAGTTAACAAAACGCCCTGATATGTCCCCCAAACTACAAAATTCCATGCCGCACCGTGCCATAATCCGCCAAGAATCATTGTAATTAATAAATTTCGAGCAACTCCAATACTGCTTTTCATCTTGCTGCCGCCAAGAGGAATATAAAGATAATCTCGAAGCCAAGTACTTAAACTAATATGCCATCTTCTCCAGAAGTCAGCGATTGAAGTAGCGATATACGGTAAATTAAAGTTTATTGTTAATGTATAACCGAACAATGCAGCAACTCCAATTGCCATATCAGTATAACCAGAGAAATCGTAATAAATCTGGAATGCGTAAGAAATTAAAGCCAAAACACAATCTAACGAAGAGTGAGCGGAAATATTAGAGAATACACTATCAACATAAATACCTAGATTGTCAGCCAGAATTGTTTTTTTAAACAAACCTATTGCGAAAATAGGTAAGAATTTACTGATATTTTCAATCGAAAACTTACGCGGCTTGGTGAGCTGAGGAAGAAAATCAGATGCTCTGACAATTGGACCCGCAACCAATTGAGGGAAGAATGAAACGTAAGTTGCAAAGTCTATAAAACTTTTACATACCGGTAGCTTTTTACGATAAACATCAATGGTATAACTCATTGACTGAAACGTGTAAAAAGAAATGCCCACCGGTAAGATTGTTTCAGCGAACGGAAGATCAAACGGCATTATTGATTGCAGATTTTGAATAAAGAAACCTTGATACTTAAAAAAACCCAACAGTCCAAGATTTGCGACAAGGCTTATTGTTAACATTATTTTGCGCTTAAGTTTTTTTTCATCATCAATACCACCAAGAGCCAAAGCAACAAAATAATCAATCAAAGTAGAAGCGAGAATTAACCATATATATTTAACATTCCATGCACCATAAAAAACATAGGAAGCAACAAGTAAAACGATTTTACTTGCAATATTCCATCTGTGGAACAGGAACCAAAGAAGAAATACTATAATCAGAAAAACTAAAAATATAGAGTTTTGAAAAAGCATAATTATATTAATAAAATGTTTGTCACTATACGAAAAATTTAGTTGATATTATAGCGAAATTAATCCGAAAAAACAATGGTATGTTAAGTTTAATTAATAGGCAACACAGTTGACTTGTAAGAATATATTAAGTATAATCTAAACTAATTGATTTATTAAGAATTTGCCATCTTATTATGCAAAATTGCCAATACAAAACTAAAAGTATAACAAATGATTCGAAAGATTATAGAAATATAAATTTCTGGTTGCCGTTTCTGTTTTTGAGTTCGTGCTTCATTTTTTTATTGCTCGGTTTTCTGCAGGCTAAAGGCGGTTTTATTGATAAAACTAAATGGCTGGCAATCACGCTTAATCCACGCTTGTATTTTCCGTCACTTATCGGAGTCCTTATTTTAACTTTTATCGGGTTCCCGTTTTGTTTACCAATTAGAAAAGTTTTTAAAGAATATATATGGTTATTAGCACCTATCATCGGATTTGCGTATTGGTCATTGTGGATATATCCAAGTTATATGGGACTTTCATTTCGGTTCTGTCTTTTAGGAGCTGTTTTGTTAGTTATTGTTATGTATGGTATCGCTTGGATTACAGGCGCATTAAAAAAAATATCATCTCCTAAATGCTTTACCGGTCTGGCATTAATTGTTTTGATGACCAGCATTTTTCATATGTATCCTTATTCACAATTAGGTATGACATCGTATTCAGGAACAGGTGTTAATGATTCTTTTTATTATGCTTGCCGGTCTGCTGCTGTAGTCGATAAACCCCTTTCTGAACGATTACCATATTTGAGCGAAAATGAACGCGGGAAATTATATCTAAGCAGGAGTGCGGAAACCGTAAGGTTAAAATCTATTATGGGTACGGCTTTTCTTCAGGCAACTGCAACTGTCTTTCCGGGCTTTGATGAAGTGAATGCTTTTCCGGTTGTTTTGGTTCTTGCTGTTCTTTTAACTGTAATTGGTACATTTCTTACCGCCAGATTCGGCTTTGGTATGTCACAAAACGTTGCATTTGTGTCTGCCGCATTAATTGGAGTTAATCCATTCTTTTTCTTTATTGGTCAAAGTGGTTTTTTACGACATTTAGTAGGTGTTGTGTTTTTAGCTCCTATATTTTTTATGGCTGTTCAGGGCAGTTTGAAAAAATGGCTGTGCTTTGGTTATTCTGCTCTGTTTCTTTTAGCCCTTTATTCAAATTATACAGTTATAACTCCAATTGGAGGAATGTTTTTAATCGGAGTTCCGGCAACTGTCAGCTTCTTTTACTTTATCGTTTGGTTTTCTTCTTCTTTTAAAAAAATATGGGAAAAAAATATTTTATCTGTTCGGTTGACTCAATCTCTTATCACATTTATTCTAATTCTTGTTTTGGCGGCAGGTGTTGCTTTTGCAGTTAAATATACTACCGGGATATTGATAGACCATATACCATTGATTTGTACAAAATATGTTAGTGTTACTTCTCAAGAACTTTTTGGATTGCAGCCGCGACCTTGGATGACTAAACATAAATTCTCATTTCTTGAACAGGGCGGGATGGCAATTTATTTTCAATGGCTGACAATAATAATATTTGGCATTGGTATAATTCGCTTGTTGTTTTTTAGAAAAAAAACTTTGATTGCTTCCGCTTTGGCGCTGCTTTCAATCATCTCTCTTTTAGCTTATTCATTTCATGCTCGGGGAGATACTTATTCTGAATTCAAGTATTGGTCGTATGTTGTACCTTTTGTTTGTGTTGTTTTAGCAACCGGATTGTTGTGGATTGCAGAAAAAAAGCAAACATTTTTATCAATATTAATCTCACTTTCTCTTGTGCTTTTTCTTTTTGATATCAATGTTGCTAATATATATGAGACAGGAATAATTAATGTGGCGCAAGCACAAAATTATAACACTTACGTCGATGATGAATTAAAAAGTTTGCCGGAATTATTTAATAAAGTTCCTCAAAACAAAACAATATTCCTCGGCCCAATGAGAGATTGGGATACAGCTTGGGCAATGTATTATGGTCGTAAAAGAAATGTTACTATAAGCAAACGACCATCATTTTATATTTGGCCAAGAGCCGAAAAAGGACTCTTGACTCTGCTGACGGACTGGTCTTATAAAATTACCACTAATGAAATACCCGGTAAGAGTTCCATCGCGCAGAAAGGGCGCTTTTATTTATATGAACGATAAATTTAAACTATTATTATTTCTTTTGATGTTTTTAATCGCCGATGTGGGACTTTGCGGCGGTGTTGATTTGCTTGCAGCCAATAATCATTGGAAAGGAGACAGGGGCTTTACAATCTCAAACCAAACGATCACTCTTGTTTCAAATAAAATAATTGCAGCTTATTTAGACAATATGAATTTTATAAGTGGAAAGACCTATAAAATCTCTGTTGAATTCGATTGGAAAGGCGTCCCGGCTGGACACCCTCATGATTTTTTTATGGATCTTTTTCTTAAAAATGTTTGGGATGATTCCAATTTTAATTTTATTCCTTCTAATAATCTAAGACGAAACGGAAAGCATAGATATACCGCTGTATTTAATTGTGCAGGGGTACCCGACCCTGTTTCTTTGCGAATTATAAAGCTTAGCCCTGCTGAAATCAAAATTCACGAATTGAAAATTGAAACTGTTTCAAAACTTTCTTTGCATTTATACTCATTGAGTAATAAAATACGTAAAAATAAAATTGAAATTTGCGTGGGTATATGGCTTGTTTTACAAATTCTTTTTCTTTTTTGGATTGTTAAATTTAAGTTAATTACAAAAACTAATTCTAATCTGAAACAAAAGAAAAAATCTTATGGATTATTGGCGGTTTCTATCTTTATTCTTATATGCCTAATTGCCGGGAGTCTAAAATTAAGATATGACAATATTCTTTCTAAAACAGTTTCTTTGAATTTGTTGAAACAAAAATGGCGTTCTGTTGAAATGCAGGACGAGGGGAATAACTCTAAAATAGTTTCTATTTCTAAAGCCCCGACAGAATTAAACGGTTCTTATTGGCTTGATGTGGCTATTAATCTTCCTGTTCCAAGCAGCAAAAAAGATGAAGAATTTATAGTTGATTTTTTTGGCGAAAATTATGATACGGCTGATACAAAAGTTCACATTCCAATATCAGACAATAAAAAACATATTACGAGAAAAGCTTTATTATATTTTGATAACCCACCATCCAATTTGTATGTAATGGTTTATTCAACTTATAATTCCCGTGTAAAGCTAAAGAAACTTACACTGAAAAAGAAACCGGCTTTAAAAGAAATATTGCTTTTACAATAAAAATGTTATTGCTGAATTGTATCAGACTACGAAATACTTTTTAATTCTTGTTAATCAAATAATTCGATAGTTTGTTCTGGTTTTGCTGTAACCGGTATATCTCTCTACGCTGTTCGCGCAACAATATTGCGATAAGTCCGAACGATAATAACTGAATACCTGCCACTATCAAAATAATTGTCAAAAACGTTAACGGTCGCCCGGGGTTTAATTTACCGGTAAAACGAAGATATGTTATGAAAAGCCCTGTCAATATTCCGCCAAAGAGGAGAAATGTTCCGAAAATTCCAAACACAACTATCGGCTTCTCAAAAAATAAAAACGCGAGATGAGTTAAAGATGTCTTCTTAAATTTGAATTTTGATGTTCCTTTTCGTCGCGCGGTTAATGTTGCCGGAATTTCAGCAACTTTATATCCTAAATCAAGAACTTTTGACAAAATCTCAAGATGAATTTCTTTTCCGTCGGCAACGAGTGCGAGACTTTTTATCGCTTCTTTTCTGTAGCCGCGCAAAACGCAGGTGATTGTGTGGATATGCCACGGAAAAGCAAGTCGCAGCATTAAATTCCCAAGCTTGCTGATAAATAACCTGAACTTAGGCACACCAATAACTTCTCCGCCTTTCATATAAGCTGATCCGAGAACTACATCGGCTTCCGGATGTTCCTTAAGATATTGATACATTCTAACGAGATGGTCTGCATCGTAACTCAAATCAAAGTCAATGCTCAATATATATTCGCCGTTTGCCGCATTGAATCCCTGCCGCAGAGCGTAACCTCTGCCACGATTCGGCAGATAAGAAACGATTTTCAGCACCGGATCTTTTTCCGCCACTTCACTGACAACAGAGAGCGTGTTGTCAATACTCCCGTCATTAACAAAAATAAGTTCCCATTTTATATTAAGCGGGTCAATTGCTTCATGAATTTTCCGATGCGTTTCCGATACGTTATCTTGTTCGTTGTACATTGGTACAACGATACTTAGTTCGATTTTTTCCATAGTAATTTTTGTGGTAAATTAATTTTTTTACAGTTTTTGATATTATTAAGTAGGGAGTAAATTTCACACGGGAAAAGAAAATTAATGTTTTCTATTATACAAAAACGGCAACTTTTTGTGTATCCTGTTATTCAAGAAGCCATTCACAAACTTGTTTTACCTTAATGTTGTCAGGTATTTCTAAATCATTCTCTTGATTATTTATTAATAGAACCAATTCTGCATGTTTAAATTTTTTCGATGATTTTATAAGTCCGGCTAATTCTCTGTTTATGTTATTCGTATGCAAAGTATCGGCGACTTGAATCAACAAAGTCTTATTTTTTTCCGGGAAGACAGCAAAATCGCATTCAAACCCATTTTTTATGAAAGAAATTGTTTTATATTTATTTCGCAAAAAATTGAAAACAAGATTTTCTAAAAGCTTGCCCCGGTCATCAGAAAATAAATATTGAATTGCAGATGCAAATCCATTATCGTAAAGATATAATTTTTTGTTAGTAAATTCACGCTTTATTACCGATTGTTCATATTTTTCAATAGTAGTTAAAAGGTAAATCGAGCAAATTTGGTCAATTAATCTGTAAACTGTATCTTTACTTATTGAAAAACCCTTTGATTTAAGTTCGTTATACAATTTATTACCGGAAAACTCTTTTGTAAACGAGCTTATCATTCGTTTTATTAAATATTTAACTATTGAAACATCTTTAATCGCATACCTTTCAACAAGGTCTTTATAAATCATCACATTAAAATATTCCTGCAGAATTTGAGTTTTAAATCTGTCTTCTATGCCAACCAATTCCGGATAACCGCCCCGAACGAGGTATTCCTGAAACAAATTTTTAATTATACTCTTGGATTTAGTAGAATGTTTCTTTTTTAAATTGACTTTGTTAAATGATAAATATTCGACAAAAGATAAGGGCATTAATTCATAAGATAAACTACGCCCTCTTAATGAAGTGGCAATATCTTTTGATAATAACTTTGCATTCGAACCGGTTAGAACAATTTTTTTAGTAACCGTATCATAGATTCTTCTTATGTATTTTTCCCAATTAGGAAGTTCCTGAATTTCATCATAAAAAATGTATAAATCTTTAAGTTGGAATTCAGGATATAATTCTAACCATGCTTGAATTATCAAATCATAATTGTTTGAGAAATTGAGCCGTTCATCCTCAAAATTTATATATAAAATCTGTTCTCGTTTTATTCCGGCGGTTTCAAGTTCGCGAATTAACTGAAACATATACCAAGTTTTCCCGGCACGTCGTGGACCAATTATTGTCAGTATTTTGTCCAAATTTAACGGAACTTTCAATTCACGATTTTTAAACTTCGGCAAGTCCTGTGAATGAAAATCAGAAATTATTTGTTTCAATAAATCTATCATAGCGATATTATATCATATTTATTTCCTTGTGTCAAGGAAGGTTTAATATAATATCTTCCTGTATATAAGGAAAATATAGACTGAATAATGCCTGGATTATGGCTTCAGTATAATTGATTCATCTGTTTTGGCTGCTTTTAAAAAAGCAGTAGTAAAGCCGGCTTTGCTGGGAAAAATATATTTACAGTTTTTTCAAAAGTTTGAGTTCGTTTTTTTTATTTACAAACTTATTCATATTTTAAATTTGAAAATGATGAAATACATCACTATTAGAAAAAAGCGAAAAGTAAAAGGCTCTGGAATGGTTTGGCTCCAAAGATCAGAGAACTCTTCCCCCAAGCAAATGATACTTTCCGGAGTGTAATGAACGTTATCACAAACTTGCGAACCACAAACGCTCAATTCACTAGTATCGTAAGATGAAACAAATGGCAGTTCCAATACAATATTTGTTTGAGCTTGTCGTATTACATTAACAAACGGCCAATTATTATTAGGATGAATCATACCTAAAATAAAAGGCATATTCGGGGTGTTAAAATCTATTCTTAGGCGATTTATGAGATTAGTTAAGTTAGAAAAATAATTAAATGCATAATTAGAAACAATAGAATCATTTTCTCCTTGCATCCAGAAAAAACCAGAGATTTCATAATTAGTCCCTAATTCAAAAACAGATTTAAATACACGAGCTGTTAAACTATGATAAAGAGAATTACTCAATTCCGGATTCCAATCATGAGCAAGTGTCGTTCCCCCTTTACTATGTTTTACAAGATAAACATCTTCTCCTATTTCAGAAAACAATTTATTTCCAAGAGAAATTTCAGGTCCCCAATCTGTAAAATAGCCTCCACTTATTGGTAGTGGTTCAGTTGGTGCACATAAAGTAGTCCAAACATCATTGCTGGAATACCACTTGACACCGTTTTGTTTTCCTGTTAGAGAAGAAGGCAAATCATCTAACCAACAATTTCTTCCACGCATATTTGATTGACCAGCCAGAACAAATACCTTGTTGCAATACGCGTTATAACACCATATTAGTAGAAAAATTATTATAATATTTTTTCTCATAATTTACTTTAATCAAGATTTATCGCTTCAACTATCTTTCCGCTTGCATTTCCGTTCCCGTAGTATTCAGGTCTTTCGCCTGATGGTGAGAAATTCATTAACGCATTAGTGATTTTTTCACGGTCCGGACCTATTAAACAGTTCCAGCCGGATTCAACTGTTTCC
Source organism: Chlamydiota bacterium (assembly GCA_003648225.1). GTDB lineage: Bacteria > Auribacterota > UBA3054 > UBA3054 > B51-G9 > B51-G9. The sequence continues at coordinate 18,453 of QMOL01000004.1, read as the reverse complement.
ACCCACTCCGTTTCATTTCGAACAGTAATGCAGGGAACTCCATGCCAATAAGCTTCTTTTTGCAGTCCGCCTGAATCGGTTGTGATTGTTTTGGCGTTTGCGGCGAGAGCCATAAAATCGAGATAACCTAACGGCTCGATAAATTTTATGTTTTTAAATGAATCAATGCTTATGCCATTATTTTTCATTATATTTTTCGTACGCGGATGAATAGGGAAAATTGAATGACGGCTGGAATCATTCGCGCCGTTAAGAATATTCAATAAATTATCGGTATTATCGGTATTGGATGCACGGTGAATAGTTATTAAATTATATTCTTTTGATTTAGTACCTAAAATTTCCGGGAATTTTGACTTTTCTGATAATGGCTTGAACATTAATACGGCGTCATACATTACATCACCGGTATTTATCACACCATTTGTAATTCCTTCCTTTGCCAGGTTTTCGATAGCGGTTTCAGTAGGGCAGCATAAGATTTTCGACAATCTGTCAGCGACGATTCTATTTATTTCTTCCGGCATTTTTAAATTAAAACTTCTTAGACCGGCTTCAATATGGATAACAGGAATATGTAGTTTCGCGGCGACAAGAGCGCCGGCAACGGTCGAGTTTGTATCACCGTAAATCATAACCGCATCGGGCTTTTGTTCGAGCATAAGCGGTTCCAAACCGGTCATCATCGCGGCGGTTTGAGTTGCATGGGTTCCTGATCCGACATTGAGATTTACGTTTGGTTTCGGGATACCCATTTCATCGAAAAAAATATGCGACATATTTTCATCGTAATGCTGTCCGGTATGAACAAGGAATTCGGGGTGCTCTTTTCTTAATGCTGCCGATACCGGCGCGCATTTAACAAATTGAGGTCTGGCTCCTATGATAGTAAATATTTTCATGATTTATTTTTTCTTAACGGTATGTTTGAACTTTAATACCGCAAAATTAAGCTCAATAGTTGTTTCGCTTTCATTCACTTTTAATCCATCATCAAGCAGTTCAGAGATTATCTCTCCGCTTTTTTGCATCAATGGTTTTTGTTTTTCTTTTTCCGGATTTTCAGATAAAATTTTAATTGTTTTGGTTAATTCCCGAACTTTTGCGAAAGTCTCTATAATTGCAAGCGTAGTTTCAGTTGCAGTTTTGCTTTTTAGTATTGTTGCAAGCATGTATAATCCTTTTTCTGTAAAAGCTTTTGGCGTATATTTAGTATGTTTGCCTTTGCCTTTAGTTTCTAAGGTCGAAAATTTCGACTTTATAACTTTCCATTCTTCTTTAGATACTTGAATAATATATCCAACAGGAAATTTATCAGGATTATTTTTTATTGCTTCATTAACTCGTTTGGTTTCAACACCATAAAGTTGAGCAACATCGCTGTCCAAAATAACTTTTTGTCCTTTTAAATCAATAATTTTCGATTCAATAATTTCGTATTTAATTACATCATTCATTTGATTATAACGGTTTTAGTTTCTCATCCACTAAGGAATATTCTTGATTACATTCCGGGCATACTAATTTGTTATCTTTCTGAATTAATTTTACGCCGCATTGGCAAAACCATCCCTTAATTTTTGCCGGATTGCCAAAAACCAACGCGTGTGCAGGAACGTCTTTTGTTACAACCGAGCCTGCACCGATGAAAGCGTATTCACCGATTGTAACTCCACAAACTATCGTAGCATTAGCACCAATTGACGCGCCTTTTTTAACGAGGGTCCTGCGATATTCGTTTTTTCTGTTTACGTGACTTCGCGGGTTGAAAACATTTGTAAAAACCATTGAAGGTCCGCAAAAAACATCATCCTCTAAAATAACTTCATCGTAAATAGATACATTATTCTGAACTTTCACATTGTTGCCAAGAACAGCTTTTGAACCGACATTAACGTTTTGCCCGATTGAGCACCGTTCGCCAATTTTAGCGCCGGGCATTATGTGAGAAAAGTGCCATATTTTTGTTCCGGCACCTATTTCAGCGCCTTCATCTACATAAGAGGATTCGTGGATAAAAAAGTTCATAGTGAGCAGTAAGCAGTAAGCAGTGAGCAGTGAGCTATTAATGGTTATGTAATGATTTTTTCAGTCCTATTAGCATTTTACTAATATTTTCAATTTTAATTAAAAGTATTTCAGCATTTTCTTTATTAATATATCCTATTTCTGATGCAATCTCAATTTGAGTATCTAATTCCGAAAGTGAACCGTGAGCAATTGATAAGAAATGTGCAAATTCATTTTTGCCGTTGCGAGCAGCACCTTCCGCTATATTTGATGGAACAGAAACAGCAGCTCTTGTCATTTGATTAGCCAATCCAAAAACTTCGTGTTTTGGAAAACTGCTTGTTATTTCATAAACATCTATTGTAAGCTACTTGGCTTCTTTCCAAACATTCAATTGTTTATGCGGCTTGTTCATAATATATCTGCTTACTGCTTACTGCTTACTACTCACTGCTAACTAATTCTAATATTATGTGCGAGTTCGATTGCCGGTCGGGCGTCTTCGATTGTAAAACCTCTTCCTGCGAGAGTTTCCTGATAAACTTTTGTGTGTAAATCGGTAAATCCACCGGAAAACTCAATTTCTTCGTCGTCAATTGTTATTGAGCGGTAAGTTGGCTGACCGACATTTTTTGCCGATTGCGGAAGATCGTTTTTGTCGATTGAAAGGAACCAGTTTACATTAGCGTTTTCCAATTTCAGTTCACCTTTCATTTTCCCAGGCTGTTTAAGTAAAACATTGTAATCTTTAACTTTACCGAAGAGCCAGATAAGCATATCAAAGAAATGAATTCCGATATTTGTGCCTACACCACCTGATTTTGATTCATCGCCTTTCCAAGAATAGCGATACCACGGCCCGCGAGAAGTTATATAAGAAAGGTTAATGTTGTATTTTTTTCCGGATTTTTCATTTTCAATTTTGTCTTTTAATTCCAGAATTGAAGAATGAGTTCTCAACTGTAAAATTGTATAAACTTTTTTTCCGGTCTCATTTTCGATTTCCTGTAATTGATCTAAATTCCACGGGTTTAATACTAATGGCTTTTCACAAATGGCATCCGCGCCAAGCCGTAATGCAAGTCGAATATGCGCATCGTGCAAATTATTTGGCGAGCATATAGTTAAATAGTCAATTGCGTTTTCAGGAGAATTTCTGCGGAGCTTTTCAAGGTGGCGGTCGAAACGTTCGAATTCAGTAAAGAAACTTACATCTTGGAAATATCTGTCAAGAATTCCAACGGAATCGTGGGAATCGCATGCGGCAACAAGATTATTTCCTGTATCTTTAATAGCTTGTAAATGTCTTGGAGCGATATAGCCCGCAACGCCTGTAATAGCAAAATTTTTCATATTATTATTTTTCCTCAATTGTTTGTTTTGAACGAATAAGACGGTGAACAAAAGGAGCACCGATTAGTGCGGGAATAAAATTTATTAAAATAAAATGCATGAAAAATGTGTTTACAGCAACAGCTTCCGGAATATCAAATTGTTTTAATAAAAGCGCGGCAGCCCATTCTCTTATTCCGAGTCCGCCGATAGTAACCGGAATGATTGTGCTTAAAGTTATGAGCGGGAAAAAAAGGATTGTCGCAATCGGCGGCTGATTGAAAAAAGCGTTAAGAATGATAAAAGCCTGGAAATAAAACATAGCGAAGAATAGAAAAGCGAGAGCGAAAATTTTAACCAATAGTTTTGTTTCTATTTCAGCGAATGCGATACCTATTTTTGCGATTGCCGCGATTTTAAAGCGTTGACTTAAAAACTCACAAAACCGGCTGAAAGATTTTCGTATAAACCAAATCGTGATGAGAATAATTAAAGCCGCAACCGAAATAAATTTTATCTGAATATAACCAACAGTGAAAAGAACTCCCGCTAAAGTGAAAATCGCAACGACCGTGAGATCAACCAGCTTATCAATAAATACTTTTCCTGTTGAAGCGGCTCGATCTTTAAAATAGCAGCCGCGTGCAAGTTCACCTGTCGCGAAAGGAGTAATCACCGCGAGACATAATCCGGCAAGATAAGAAAGAACAGCATCTTTGTATGTGATGGAATCATCAACAGAACGGGCAAGGTAATACCAGCGAATAGTTTTTACGAAAAGACAAATCGGAGTCATGGCGAAAGCTATACCGAGCAATATCCACGAAGCATTAAGAAAAGTGTCGATTAATTTATCGATACCGATGTACCAGAACATCAACCCGAAGCAGAGTAAGGTAATGACAATTTTAGCACCGATCAGCAGTTTCTTTTTTGAGAATTTAGCCATTAAGTTCTTTCTCCGATTTTTTTTGCAGGATTTCCGGCGATAATTGTGTATGGTTCTACTGGTTTGGTAACAACTGAGCCGGCACCGATGATAGCGCCGTCGCCAATTGTTCCTACCGAAGGCAGAATAGTAACGTTAGCGGCAATCCAGCAATCTTTCCCGATTTTAAGCGGATGATATGTTATCGGCTGTTCTTTTTTCAAAACACGTGATTTTACCTGATGAGTATGCGTGAAAATGAAAACGTTTTGTGAGAGCCAGGTATCATCGCCAAGTTCAAGTCCGCCTGAAAAGTCAAGGAATGAGTTTGCGCCGAAAGCGACTCGGTTTCCAATTTTTAATGTTTGATCAATTTTCGGATTAGGGTGTACCAGAACAAATTTAGTACCGAACTGAGTATTGCATCCAGCGCCCATATTAAAAACGCGTTTATAGACAGCGTTTTTAATATGTCTCAGGACGGGAGCTTCAAATAAGAGCCATCCGAATAAAAGTAGAGCAATGCGTCTAATGTTTTCCATAAAATTATTATTATTTTATATAAAAAGGATATGTTAAAATACTGTAATATAATATTTTACATTATACAAAAAAACGCTTAAAAATGTAAGATGATAATAAACAATAACAAAATTATGTTAATTTTGCTTTTCAATGTGCTATACCGTAAAACTCTTTTATCGATTCGATTATATAACTCTGCTCTTTACTTGTTAGATTGTAATAAAAGGGAAGCCTGAGCAGACGGGAACTTAAATCGTCTGTTATTGGTAACTCTTGTGTGCGTGGTGAAACTTTTTTACCCATAGGGGTGCTGTGCAGCGGAACATAATGAAATGTTGATGAAATACCCTTCTCTTTTTCTAAAAATTTCATTAAATTATTTCGCGTTTCCTCATCAGGCAAAATTATATAATACATGTGCGCGTTATGAACACAATTGGACTGTATAACAGGTCGGCGTAATATCTTTTTTTCTTCAAATACTTTGAACGCTTCGTGATAGGTATCCCAAATAGAAAGGCGATGTTGAGTGAATAAATTTGCTTCTTCTATTTGTCCCCATAAAAAGGCAGCGGTAATTTCACTCGGTAAATAGGAAGAGCCAATATCAACCCAGAAATATTTATCTATTTCTTTTCTGCAGAATTTACTGCGATTTGTTCCTTTCTCTCTGATGATTTCCGCGCGTTCAATAAAGTTTTCGTCATTTATCAATAAAGCGCCGCCTTCTCCTGATATTATATTTTTTGTTTCATGAAAACTTAAGCCTGCAAGGTGGCCTATACTTCCGAGAGGTTTTCCTTTGTAATCTGACATAATCCCCTGTGCGGCGTCTTCAATGACAACAAGTTTGTATTTTTCAGCAATGTCCATTATTGTATCCATTTCACAACTTACACCCGCGTAATGCATAGGCACAATTGCTTTGGTTTTTTTAGTAATTGCCGCTTCAATTTTAGCCTCGTCAATATTGAGAGTATCCGGTCTAATGTCAATAAATACCGGAGTGCCTCCGCGCAAAACAAATGCGTTGGCCGTAGAAACAAAAGTGTAGGAAGGCATAATAATTTCATCACCGGGTTGGATGTCAGCAAGAATTGCCGCTATTTCAAGCGCCGCGGTGCATGAATGAGTAAGGAGAGCCTTTTTACATTGTGTTTGATGCTCAAGCCATTCGTTGCATTTTCGGGTAAAGTGACCATCACCGGAAAGGTGCTTAAGTTTATGAGCTTCAACGATATGGATTAATTCTTTTCCATTCAAGTGCGGTTTATTAAAAGGAATAATCATAATTTATTTAATTCATTTATAATATAATTTTGTTCTTTGCAACTTAACCGGTAGTAAAAAGGAATGTCTAAAACCTGTTCGGCATATTTGTGCGCGAACCGGTAATCTTTTGGCGTTACAATATATGTAAAACTAAAAGCAGAATCAATATTGCTTTTAACTAATTTACGGTAGAACTCTATTTTATTTTCTATCATAATTGGAAATCTAATGCATACCCAACTGTTATCCAAAGATTCCATCGGTAGTTTTATTATACTATTTTTTATTTTTTGTTGATAGAAGTTATATAAAATTTGTCGTTTGGAAATAATATCATCTAAATTTTTTAACTGTTTTAAAATGATTGCTGACTGCCAGCCGGTTACATCGTATTTATAAAATTCGTTTAATTGCGGGTTAATACGAGTGGTTTCAGATGTGATAATATTTCTTGATTCAAAAAAGAAAAGATGGAAAAATTTATATATTATGTTTGATGATGAAATCAATGTGTAAATTAAAGCTTTAATAAATAGTCTCACCCTATGTAAAAAAGGCATTGGTTGTATTTCTTTATCGTAAATTCCTTTCAGTTTTCTAAAATTAATGTCATCCCTGATTATTACAAATCCGGCTTTAAGAGGTGCGTTGATTAATTTTGTAGAATCAAAACTGAAAAAGGAAAAGTCACCGAAAGTTCCTGTTAATTCATTTGAAATCCTGGTGCCGAATGACCCCGCGCAATCTTCAATTAAGACACAATTGTTTTTATCGCAAATTTCTTTGATTTTTTCTATTTCCGTCGGAAATCCGAATTGATGCGTTGCAATAAATACAGAGCCCGGGATTAGCTCTTTTTTAAGCATATCGATATTAACATTAAAACCTTTTTCTTCTACTTCAATATAACAACAACTCTTCTTGGCATGATTTATGGCTTCAATAACAGCATTGCATGTATAAGCGGGGACAAAAACATTTTTTTGCGGCAGAGATTTTAAGATAAGATATAATCCTCCACGACCAGAAGGAGTTAAAAGTATATTTTTTTGAGAGAATAATGATTTTAAGAAAAGCAGAATCTTTTTGGAATAATATTTCTTTGGTTTTATAAAACTTAAGTTAAATAAATCAAAAAAAGTATAGTTTACCCTGGAACGGGGTATCATTTTTATTTTATTAAACATTAATTTCCCATCGAAAATAATTATCAGCTTCATTTAATAAATTTCTTAAATGCGCAATCTTATCACTCTTTAAAATAATATGACCAATCCGGTGGCTGCCGTTTGTAAAAGCAGCAATTTCGTCTCCGGGATTGTAATCGATCATCGTTTCCAGTACAAAATTTTTAAATTTGGAGACTATATGATTATTATAAGAGACATCTTTCAATTTCCCGGAAATGTCCGAACGCAGAAGTCTTACGCCAACGAAACCATGCCCGCATTTTTTCTTCGGGGATATTTTGTTTCCTAAGGCTATATTTAAAGCGACTTCAAACATATCTGTTCCGGAATGATATTTAATAATATCAGGAATACAATTTCCGCCTGTTCGGGGAGATACTTCGATAATATTAAAATCTATATCGTTTATTATAACATCTAAATTAAAAATAGAATCATAAAGCTTTACAGACTGAAACAAAGTTTCGATAAAACAACAAAATCTGTTGTATATTTTTTCGTTGATTGGTGCAGGGACAATATGTTGAATCGGCACTCTTGTAGGATGCTCAGTTGTCAATTTTTCTGAGAAGGTGATACTTTGAATCTTACCATTTTCTAAATATCCTTCAGCGGAACAATTTTTCCCGTGAAAATATTCTTCGACTAAAACCCGATTATCAATCGAATAATTTTTAGCTTCTTGTAAAAGTGAATTAAGTTTATCCTTCTCTTTTGCATCATTAAAATCTATAACTTTGACTCCCTTACTCCCCGAACTTTTTACGGGTTTTATTAACAATGTTTTTTTAAATTCATAAAGTACATTAATAATGTCATCAACTGAAGATACTTCCTTAAAATATATTGGCGCTAATTTAGTAGATTTTAAATGGTTTCTAAATTTTAATTTATCAGTAAAAAGATTCGCCTGCAGAAAATTTATTCCAGAAAGATTAAGATTATCGTTCACATATCCGATTGTTGACAAAGCCACATCTGATGCAGCTGAGGTTATCGCGTTTATATTTTCTTCCTTTGCAATTTGCAGCACTTTATTATAATCCACAGTACTAATATTATAATATTTATCGGAGTGAAGATGACCCTGATTATCAGGTCTGTTATCCAAAGAAATAACAAAGAGACCATGTTGTTTGGCTTTTATAATCAGTTCTTTCTGATAGATATTTCCGCCTAATATAAGAATTTTTCTTTTCATAAGCCTACAATATCTTTTACGACGTATAAAGGTCGGTTTTTAGTGTTATCAAATATTTTCCCGATATAAATACCTATAATGCCTAAAAAGATAATAATAACTCCGGCAAAGAAAGATGTTGAAATGATTAAACTTGTCCATCCCTGAACTGATATTTGATTAACCAGATGTTTATATATAACAACAAGAATTCCAATAAATGAAATAAAAGCCACGGTAAACCCGAAATATACAGCAAAGTACAAAGGTTTATTTGAATAAATGAGGAAATAATCTAATGCGAGTTTGACTGATTTACTAAAAGAATATCCAGAGCCGCCGTTTTCGCGTCTTTTATGGGAGACAGGAATGAATTTCTTTTCAAAACCCAGCCAGCGTAAAAACAAAGTATAAGAGCGCGTTTGTTCTTTCATCCTTAAAAAATAATCTACTACTTTTCTTGAGCATATACTAAAAGTGTTAACTTTGGGATCGGATTTAGTATTCGCAATTGAATCAAAGATTTTAAAAAACACATTGGCTCTAAAACTTTTTAAAATATTGTCCTCTCTGTTCTCTCTTATACCAAAAACAATTTCGTATCCCGATCTTGCTGTTTCGTAAAGTTTAACAATGTCTTCAGGCTGATCTTGTAAATCACCGTCCATAACGACAACCCATTCTCCTTTAGCGTATTCAACGCCCGCGGTAATAGCGTAATGCTGCCCGAAGTTTCTACTAAAGTTCACTCCTTTTACTCTATTATCGTTCTTGGCCAGTCGGCAAATGATATCCCAGTCATTTTCCGGACTTGCGTCATTAACATAAATGATTTCAAAGGTATCGGTAATCTTTACTAATGTATTTAACAGTCGTTCATTAAGTTCAGATAACGAACTGCTGCATTTATAAGTTGGTATAACTACTGAAATATTCATTTTCTAATTTGGATGGTAATTATTTACGAAATAATATTTATTTAATCTTCTCTCTTTTATAAAGATAATATGTCCCGTTATTCCAGACATTTGTTCGATTTTTCAAAGGTTTATTTTCCAGAGTATATCTCCAATTGTCGTTCGTGTATACTTTCTGAACATAAGAAAACGGCTCGTTGAGATGCAAATGCCTGTGACGTAAAACAGTTACAATATGCGCCGAATTAAACCATTCGGTAAAATTTATCCTGACTGGGGCATCTTCAGGAACTATATCATATATCTCTTCTAAAGAAGTTACGGATTTTCCTATGAAAATATGAGGCTGTAAATGATATGTTTCGGCGTGAACGGCAACTATTCTCCATATAACCCACAGTACCATAACTAACAATAAAATATTCTTAATGAGTTTATGACGTTCAAGCTTAAACCAGTCAAGCCAGCATATTAAAAAAGCCGCGCTTACGAATGGAGCGACGAATCCGAGAGTTTTAAAATAGACGTAAGGGTTTGGAATTATAAAATAAGCCCATGCAATCATTAGACCGTAAGGAATAGCGGATGAAAAGAGAAATAAAGCGGGCCATGTTTTTGTTCTGAGGATAAATAATCTTAATAGAGCAAGAAAAAACGCGAAGGATAAAACAAAAGAAACATTTCTGTAAGTATTTGGAGATATAAAAACTTTATTTGATAAAGAAGTCTCCCAATTACCGAGAAATCCATAGACCAGGAAGAAACTTCTTTTGGGATAATCTATTCCTCCGTCATTATTTTTAATTATAGAATTCGATGCTGAATTTGCTGATAAAGGGTTATGTATTGCCTGTTTTACGAAAAGGGTTGTTTGTTGTGGAGCAAAAATAAAAGTGAAAATGAACATAGATAATCCAACACCGATAATTCTTAATATATTTCTCCAGTTTAAAACACAAATTTCCTTTATTATAATTATAAATAACGCTAAACCTAATTGCGCGCATACCATATAAAGATATTCCGGATAAGCATTCAGTAATCCGGCTAAACTTATTCCGATAATCAGACTAAACCGATATTTCTTTTTAAGAAAGGCATAGGTTCCCAAAGCGGTAATTGGAAATAATGTAATAAAGCCGACCATTGAACTATAAAAGCTTTCCCAAACTAATTGTATTACAATAAAGTTTAATGCCAGACATAAAATTGCCGGGAAAATATTTTTTGTTTTTATGAGTTTAGCGGCGATTAAAGAGCCTAACGCACTTAGAAAAATCAATGAAAGAAAAACACCGGACATTAATGGATAAATTTGATAAGCTGTTAAACCGGTTAGTGTTGCTAATGCGGCAATTGCGGTATAATTACCGAATGTAACAGGCTGCTGTCTCATTCTCCATGCCATAAAGCCTATATAAGGGGGTTCCCTATGCTTTATGGACAAATTATAAGCTTCTTTCATTGAATGTTCCATATCCCATTGAACAAAAGGAACATAAGTTGAGATATCATTGTTGGTTATTGTGAAGCAACAAGTGTCTTTTTGGGTAAGTAAAGGATGAATGCCAAGCCAAAATAAGAAAACGGCAAAAATAATTGCAATAGCGGTTGATGAATTTGGCAGAGCGGGGAAATGTTTATTAGAAAGTTGCCAAATCCATGCGAATAGAATTATCGCGCAAAGAATTATAATTCGATAAATTGGGATTATTCCTAAATAACTTAACGAATGAGTGGAAAGGATGATTAGAAAACCAATTGGAAAAGATAATAGGATTTCAGTCGTCCTTTTTTGTCTGTTTTTTAAACTCCATCTGACGAAAGGCCATCCGGCAAGATATAAGATTATGGCTATTAATATTGGAGCGCCAAAAAATCTGTATATCAGGCCGGCATCTAAATTGCCTCCATTATTTTCGTATATTTTATTTAAGAACAGTGCACCGAAAATAAAATAAGATAAAAATATAAAAGAAATGATTAAGAAAGGGCTTTTTGAAAAACTTACTTTTATAAGATTATAAAAAATCAAAATTCGGCTTTTGAAATAAAACAAGAAAAGTGATATTCCATATATGAAAAAGAAAATAGATAACTTTTTTAATTTAACAAAGTATTCAGGTATTTCTGAAATACTGAGATTCGATATTTCAATTCCATTTCCCCATGGACCCATAAATCTGATAAATCCTAAAGTGAAATTATAACTGTTTATAATAAAATCATTCCTTGAAAAGTTATTTTTCATATTTGAAAAAAATAATTCCGTTTCTTGTGACTTTAAGTCAGGCTTCCCGCCTTTTCCTAATAGATCCAATCGCCATGAAGTAAATTCCGGATTTACTGTATTAATCAATCTATCTTGCCAACTTATTACATAATATTTATTTGGTTTGAGTATGATCGGCAACGCTTTTATTTTACTGTCCAGTAATTTTAATTTATTTGTGCCTTTTGTTTTTTTATTCCAGTCATTTTTTACAATATTTTCGCCGGTGAAATGGTCTATAGGAATAAATATTATTATTAACCCCGTGATTATTAGTAAAATGCCGAAAACCAAACATATTATTCTGAAATTCGAAAAGATTATGGCGGAAAGGGAAACTAACAACCCGATAACTAAAAATATTAAAATATAGTAAAAACTAATTTTTACTTTGTTAAAAAAAATAACAACGTTTTGTAGCAAATTCGGAATAGCGTGTAATTCAAGCTGCCCAATTATTTGGCTGTCAGGAGAATAATGAGAGATGCTTAAAAGTGCGTTTGTCTGTTTGCCGGTGATTTTAAAATCAGCATAAAAGTTATCTCTCGCTTGCTGATAAGCAATATTGATATTGTTGCCGTTAGAATCGAGTTCGGAATCACTAAGCAAGTTTATGCTTAATGGGGAAATAAAAGTATTTTTTCCATTTTGGCGAATAATGGGTGAACCGGAAAGTCTTAGTCTTTTGCTGTGAGGAACAGAAATAGGAGTTGACATTATAGTCAGGATCCTATCACCGGCGTCATATTGTTTCACTGTCCAAGTAGAGTTTTCAAGTTGATTGGTCTTGAAGTCATCAATTTCAACCCATTTATTTGATGGGATAAAATTAACGGCGCATAGTAGCATAATCGAAATAAAAAAACTGATCAATATTTTTTTCGGCATAATATTTTATATATATCACAAATGATAAATCCAATCGTTACTTAATTAATATATTATACAAAAGAATGCTTAAAAATGTAAACTTAGATTTAACAAATAAAACGAGCTTTTACACCTTTTTTTGCAAGAATTTTGCAATAAGTGTTTAAAACCTTGCAATATTTTACCCGCTTTTTTAGCTTGAACATCCTGCTAATTCTACTTTTAACGCATCTTCTGCAACCAAAAACGCTGTAACAACGATATATACCGCTATCTGGCCATTTTTGGCTTTCATTTATAGCCATGCTGGCGAAAATTATATGCTCGATATTATAGTTTGTTTATGATATAATAGAGCCATAGAGGATTAAAAACAAAAAAGTTCATCTCGAAATTCAAAAGTCAGGCAAACGCTTCAGAGGCGTCTTGCGGACTACAATTCGAAAAAACAGCAAAACAATTCATGAAACTTGCGGACACATTCCGCCACAAGATTATAATACTCTTTGTTTAGGCCGCTTTGCAAGGGAAGGTTGTTATGAAAGACTCTGCCGATGCAATGAAAATTATTGAATCAAAAGAATTCGGCGCTTCTTTTGCTTCAATGGACAGACTTTTGGAGTGGCAAGAACAAATTCAGCAAAAGTTAGTTGATAAACATTTATCAAACGATTCGCTTGCTTTGTATGATATTACAAGCAGTTATTTCGAGGGCGAGTATGAAAAGAGCGAGATAGATGAGATGCTAAAAAACCGTTAGTTGCAATTCGATTTCAAGAGTAATTAAACAAATCTTCCAAAGAATATTCTTTTCCTGTAAATTTGTTCAACGCGTTGCGAACTTTTACTTTTACATTTGGAGTTAATCGTCTGCCTTTACAGGCCCGTGCCACCATTTTATGAGTAAGCATTTCTGCGGAAGCATTCACAAGATCTTTAGCATTAATTCCGTCATTACTCATTATTTCTGCAATTGGCTGAATGTTTAAATTTCGTTCAATTTCAGTATTCATATTTATTATTTTTAGGAGGAGAAATCTTACTTTTTACTTAGCTGCTCATCATTCCAAATCAATGGCGCGAGATAAACTCCGCCACGACCCCATCCCGCACGACTGATAAACCATTTCCCGTTATTATCCTGAATAATTTCTGCAGCGTGAGCCGGGAACTCTCCAACTTTATTTTCTATATCCCAATGAAAAGGGTTATCGCTAACATAGGCAGCCGTATTGTCATAAGGATTATTAGTACAAACAAATAAATAATATTTCCCGTTTCGCGCGACAACAAACGGCGATTCAGTTGGTCCGCCAAAAGTACCAACTATCGGGTGTTTAAAAACGACCTGTGGATTTTTCCAGTTAATTAAGTCATCGCTTGTAACCGCGATAACAACATGGTTCCCTTTCTTTGCAGGTCGATTTGCCGTGTAATACATTATCCATTTATTATCTAATCGTAAAATAAAAGGGTCTCGAGCATCAAAACCATCTACAATCATTGGATTTTTAGAATGCCGGGTCCAGCTCTTTAAATCAGGAGAAGTGGCAAGATGGATTTTATATTTTGTATGATCTTTGCCACCGGCACAGTAAAACATATAATATGTTCCGTTGTGTAAAATTACATACGGCGCCCAAAGATGTTTTTCGTTCCATGACGGTTTCTCGGCAACAGTAAGAGCAAACGGCTGTTTATTCCAAGTGTTTTGAAAGAGCTTTTTTGCTGTTGCGTGAGCGAAATTCTTTTCGTCAAGCGGATTTGCCGGTTCTTTATGAGTGATGCCGAAAAGATTCCATTTTCCTCCAGGACCGTAAATAAAGCAATGGTCATTAATGTACCATTGTTCTTTCTCGCCAACGCTTGGGTCATAAATTTTCACAAATTTTCCGCATTCAACCATTGGCTTGTTAGTTTTTGCTGTACAATTTGTAACAAATCCCGCCGCAAATGGTATAAACCCTAAGAATAAAGTATGCATAATAATTTCTTTAATCATTTTTCATTTTTGTTTTTGAAGGATGATGCAGAATTACGGGAATTTTTGTTTGAAAAAGTGTGTTTACTATTTTTACAAGAAACCAAAATGTTAGCAATGGTAAAATAATAACCTGAATCAAAAACACTCCAACATATAAATACGTAAGCTTCAATAAATTTTTAATTATATCTCCCATATTGCTGACAGTAACTATTATAGCATCTTTAAATTCTATTGATTTTTGTTTGATAAGCGCGGCGCTGTTCTCAATTGTTTTTTTTATCCCGTCAATTTTCGGGAGGGACAGTTCCGCTAATTTATCAAGTTCAGCTGTATTCAGCTTCAATTCGTTATTTGCGGATATAATTTTATCGTCAAAAAAATCTTTTTGGATAAAATTATTTGCCACAGATGATATCGGAAGACAAAAGCGCGCAATTATAATAATTAAAATAATCTTGAGAACTATTTTTCTAAATCGAATAATTTTTCGGTTATCAAACCAAACCAAAACCGCTAAAATGAAAATAAAAACCGAAAGTATCGGTGGTGCAAAAATCACACTGATTTCATACGCTAATTCCTGAACACCCAATGAAGTTATCGCTGTTACAATCACATCCGACAATCGCTCAGTCATGTCGTCAATAGGGTCTAACACCTGTCCAACGGCGAGAGACACCCCTACTCCGGCAGGTTCCAACTCCAGAGTTGACTCTTTTGCAACCGAGACAGAAGCATTAATAATTCTGCATGTCGCATAAGCGATGCCGGCTTTTGTTATTGCCTCTTCAAAATAATTATCTGCTGTTGAGTCTAAAACGGGAAGTTTCAGCACCGGAAAAAAGAATAGAGATATTGCGATCAATATTCCGAGAGAAAATATTATTATTTTTTGTTTCATTTTAATAATTATATCAAAACGGAACTTTTTATTCATATCTTAAATCAAAAAATATTGGAAATAGTGCTACGAGAAGGGAGAATTTCATTTATTCAGTTGCTGCTTCCGCCATAACTTCAATATTCTCCGGCATCGAACATTCCTATTCCGTTCTCGGGTCTGTATATTCCGTGAAAAAACTGCGGAGTGAACCAACGAAAATCATCATTAAGTTTTTTGCCGAAGTTCTTCATCGGTTTTTGTTCCAAAATAATTATGGATAATCAGCCATGTATCTTCATGAGGATTTCCGAATCGGTCAGCTTTTTCTCCACCAATAATTCTTTTTATACGTTCTCTGCTAGTCATTTTAAATCGCTTATTCCAAGCCGGAGACTTTTTTAGCAAAGATTTTGCTAAGGGGTTAAATTAATATGCTGAAATAAATTAAAAAAGAGGTATGTTATTCAACTTACCCACTCGTTTTGGCGATAACTCGCCAACGCAGTAAAAGCCACTATCGTGTCTTTATTACTGCACTCCAAACAGGCTATTCAAATTTCCAGTTTCTAATTTCAAACATTAATTGTTATCTACCAAGATGGACACCTTACACCTTACCACCTTCACTCATCGTCCCTATAATACATTTCTGCAAATCCCTCCGGCGAATCTTCAAATCTCGCGTATTTATTTTCAAATTTAAGAAGTATATTTCCTATTGGACCATTACGCTGTTTTGTGACAATCAGTTCAGCGGTATTTTCATCTTTAGGATCATGAGAAGTCATATATTTCCTATAAAGCAAAAGAACTAAATCTGCATCCTGCTCGATAGCGCCGGATTCTCTTAGTTGACTTAATTTAGGTCGAGAGTCATTTTCTGATTCTCTATTCAATTGCGAAAGAACAATAATAGGCACATTAAAATTAAGTGCTATAGATTTTAATGACCGTAAAATCTGCGAAAGTTCCTGCTCACTGTTTTCAGTTTCTGAGGCGGAACTGTGCATTAATTGAAGATAATCAATAATAATGAGCCCAAGATTCGGATTTTCAGCTTTTAACCAGCGGCAGCGAGCTCTAACTTCTAACGGGGTAAGAGTTGCCGACGAGTCAATATAAATACTGGATTCTTTAAGAGCAGCACTTGCTTGAAGTAGTAAAGAAAGGTCTTGTTGAGTTAATCCTCCTCGGCGCAATTTTTGCGCGTCAATTCTTACATACGAAGAGAGTATTCTCATGGAAAGTTCTAACGCGGTTAATTCGAGTGAGAAAATAGCGACTGCTTTATTTTCATTAATAGCAACATTTTCGGCAATATTAAGCGCGAGAGCGGTTTTCCCAACGGCTGGTTGTGACGCGAGAATAATAAGTTCGCCATCGTGGAATCCGGTGGTTAACTCATTTAATTCTCTGAATCCGGTGTCTAATCCGATAACAGATTTATTATTATCAATCAATTTCTTAATATGACCTGCAATTTGATTCATCATACTTTTTAATTTCTTGAATTCATCACATACACTTAATTTTTCAATCTTGAAAAGTTCATGATAAGTGGATCCAAGAATTTTATATACTTCCCGATTACTTTCCTTACAGTTATTTATAATTTGGTTGGCAGTGGAAATTAGTTCACGCATAAGCCATTTATCGTGAACTATTTTTATGTAATATTCGTAATTGGCTGTTGTTGGAACTGAATCAATAAGCTCTTTCAAATAAACTGCCCCGCATGCTTGTTCCATACAGCAACCCATTTTTAACAATTCTTCTGTAAGGTTAACAATATCAACAGGTGCCATTTTACTGTACAAATTTTCTGCTGCAAGAAATATTTGTCTATGTTCCGGCAGACAAAACGAGTTCGAGTTAAGAGTATCAATCGCAGTTACAAGAACAATTTCGTCCGTTATCATTCCGCCGAGAACGCATTTCTCCGCTAATACATTATTAGGTGGGACATATTGTTCAATATTTTTTTCTGATAATTTTGATTCATATTGTGACTTTTTCATAATTTTTTACCACGAATTTAATTTAATATTTTTTAACCACTAATGGACACTAATACACACGAATAAAAATGATTTAAATGATAAATATTTCAAAAAATAACAAATAATGGTTTGTTATTTTATTAAAAATTCATCACAAACGCTTCGCGTTTAGAACAATTTATTAAAATTGTTGCATCATCACGGAATATGGTGAATTAAACATCTGGAGGGACGCTGTCCTCAGCGTCCTATTTTGCAATTTAAATGGGTTGCGTTTTCCAATTTCCAATTACAAATTACCAATCCCTAATTTATCCGCCTTTGTCGTACTTTTTGTATAATCCCGTTTGAGATTGTAATCCATCTTTTCGTTGTACGCTTCGGAAAATTCTTCAGCGGTGAATTTGTACCGATTGATTATATCGGCTAAATACATATAGCAGTCAGTGATTTCTAATAACATTTCCCGGCGGATAGTCTCGTCATTCATAATTTTATCCGTTCCCTTTTTCTTGATAATATCAATTACCTCACCAACTTCACCAACGAGCCAGCAAACCCAATTAATATTTGATTCCGGACTGCTATCCCAATAATCTTTATGTTTTTCATAAAGTTTGTTTGAGATGTCCAACATTTCTTTAATAGTAATATTTTTTCTCATAATAACCACGAATTAATTGTTTTTAACCACGGATAAACACTAATAAACACGAAATAATAACATTTATTTATAAATACAACATTTCTTTATTTTAATAATTTAGCCACAAAGACTCTAAGACTCAAAGTTTCTTTTATTAGTTACGAGAAATGAGTTCTAAGAGCCATACTTAAAGGTAAATAGGAAGATGTATAAGCTCATTGTAAATTTCTTATGTGGTTAAAATAAAATTATATTTATATTTAATAATTTAGCAAATAAAATTAATAGTTCTGTTAAAATGAATAAAAATGCATTTACTAGTACTGTTAAAAATCGTTCTGTTAATAAAATTAATTGTTCTGCTATAAACCATTCAGCAATTTTTCTGCATTTTCTATCGAAAGACCAAACTCTTCAGAAATCTTTTTTAATGCTTCTTCT
>QMOL01000003.1 GCA_003648225.1 Chlamydiota bacterium | reverse complement strand
GATAACTCTTAAAGTATTCCATGTAAACCGAAATTCAGACCATACCCAAAAAGAAAAAAAAACAAATGAAAAGGTGACATTTCTAAAAAACGTAAAAGGTGACATTTCTATAAACTTGACACAGTCTGTTTTTTTGTGTTGACTAGAATGGCTTATTTTGATAGACTATATTAAATAATTAATTTACTTAAAAAAACATGAATAAATATTATATTTATATTTTTACGGTTTTATTTCTGTTTGGCTGCGATAAAATAAATTTTTCAAAAAAAGCTAATAAAAATCCAGCGCTTGATAATGCTGTTTTGGCTCAATTAGCAAAAATAAAAAATAAATTCAATATCGCTGAAATAAATTCCAATAAAGCTTTTTCTCTACTTGCAATACAACGAAACAAGCCGTGTGCCGCTTTATTTTACTCTGATAAAAGTGTGCCTTGTGTTTACAGCCAAAAGTTTATTAACAATTTATCTCAAAGCATGTCAAATGACGTTTTGTTCATTCAAATTAATTTATCGGATAATGCGGTTAAATCACTTGGAACAAAATACAGTATTTTTTCTGTACCAACGCTTATTTTGTTTAATCATGGTAGAGAAATAGACCGGCTTGTCGGCATAACAAACATTAAAAAATACAAGACCATAACAAAAAAATGAAAAAAATTATTTTTACGCTTCTTTCATTGATTTTCTCGACATTTCTTTATGCCGAAACACTGCCTTTTAGTGTTTCGGCTTCACTATCAAAAGTTTCTGAAAATAAGATTCTACTGACTGTTGACTATTTAATAGCAAAAAAACATCATCTTTATTCAGATATGATGAGCATTGATGTGCCCAAAGGAGTTAAACTCATTCCCCAAAATGTTCCTTCGGCTGTAAATGTTTTTGATCCTATTGGGAAAGAAAACCGGGAAATGTACACAAATGATTTTACCGCAAAATATTTTTTAGAAAATATTACAAAATTCCCTGTTCAAATTGCGATTAATTTTCAAGGCTGCAGCGAAAACATGTGTTTTATGCCGGAATCCAAAAAATTTAATCTTTCATTAGCTCAATTTACGAAAAGCGGTACAGCTATTTCAGAAAAACAAATTTTACAAGCGGAAAATGAAAATGACTGGTTAAAACTTGGATCAAAGTTTAAAGTTGTTGGAAAAAAATCCGGATATTTAAGCAGTAAAGAATTTATAAAATTTATTAATGACACCGAATCCGGAAAAAATCTTCATTCAGAAAATATTATAGAGAAATTTATGAATAGAGGAATTTTCTTTTCTTTGATTCTCATAATTATCGGCGGGTTTTTACTAAATCTTACACCGTGTGTCCTTCCTATGATCCCTATTAATATTGCCATTATTGGCGCGGGAGCTCAAAGTGGCTCCAAATTAAAAGGGTTTCTACTAGGTAGTATTTACGGTTTGGGTATAGCTTTGACTTATGGCATTCTCGGCTTGGTTGTCGTGCTTACCGGCTCGCAATTTGGGACCCTTAATTCATCACCGTGGTTTAATTTTTCTATTGCCATAATTTTTGTAATTCTTTCCCTTGCGATGTTTGATATTATTATGATTGATTTTACAAAATATCAGCATTCCGCCGTTGACGGCCGCGTAAAAAAAGGAACTTTTTTTACAGCGTTTTTTATGGGATGTATTGCGGCGCTGCTTGCCGGAGCGTGTGTTGCACCGGTAGTTATTTATGTTCTTTTGCTTTCCACGACGATGTATTCAAACGGAACGTTTATTGCTTTATTCCTTCCTTTTTTGCTTGGTTTGGGAATGGGTTTTCCGTGGGCGTTCGCAGGCGCGGGAATGTCATTTTTACCGAAGCCCGGTGTGTGGATGACACGCGTAAAATATATTTTTGGAATTTTCATTATTCTTTTTGCGTTTTACTATGGTTATCTCGGCTATACTTTACTTTTCCCGCCGTCTCATTCAAATTTTTCAGAAAGTAATCCGAAAACGTTATTTATTTCAGCTTTAAAGAAAGCTCAGAGAGAAAAGAAACCGATTTTTGTTGATTTCTGGGCAAGCTGGTGTAAAAATTGTACAACAATGGACAAAACAACATTTAAAAATAAAGATGTAATTAAAAAATTAGACCATTATATTATCGTTAAATTTCAAGCTGAACATCCTGATACCGAACCGGTAAAATCTATTCTTAAACATTATAATATTCTCGGCCTTCCAACTTATATAATTTTACAGCCTTCTCAAAAATAATGAAAAGATTTTTTAAGTATTTGTTTATTACATTTATACTTATTTTATTGTTTGTTTTCAGCTTGTTATGTTCAAATATTCTTTTCAAACATATTACTTTACCACTTATAAATGTTTTTGTTCCTGTAAAAATAAGTGTCAAAAACTGGAATTTTCGGCCATGGAAATCTTTAAATGCAAATGGATTAGTAATTGCCGATATATCAAGTAAAACCGATGTAACTAATTTTTATTTGTCCGCAAATTTAATTGATTTAAATTATAAAGCTTCTTCACTTTTTTCTGATGTACCGTTGTTTTATCTTGTTAAAGTAGAGGGAGTAAATTACACAACCTCCTCAAGAGGAACTGTAGCACCAAATAAGCAAAAAAAAGATTTTGCGCCCGGAAAGTCGAAAAAACCAAAGAATAAGAAGAAAAAACTTTTTGTTTTACCCGATTTTCCTGTTAGAATAAAAAAATTAGTTATTAAAAATCTTTATTTTAGTTATTCAGATAATCAAAAAACGTCTTTTGGTATAGATGATTTTAATTTAGCGGGAATAGATATCGAACCCGAAAATTCAGGTTCGGCGCTTGCAAAAGGTTCATTCTTTTACAGCGATGGCAAGAATGTGTTTATGGATTCTCTTCCTTTTGGCTGGGAAATGAATTATACTGTTAAGAAATCAATTATTCCAAATGTATTCTTTTCAACGTTATTAGTATCAAATGCTGTAGGCCATGCCGGAAAAATTAATTTATCCCCTTTTACGGCTGAATTAAACATTAATATGACAAACAATAGTAATGTTTTAGATTTTTCAAAATGTCTGTTCGAAGGCTATTGGAACGGAAATAAAATTTCAACACTGTTTGTTACAGGCAAAATTGACTTGGTTGATAATATTATTAATTGTCAATTCCATATTGATGTACAATCGAATAATTTATATCAAGCTTTATTTCATCCGCAAAAAAAATATGATATAAGTCAAAGTTACGGAAACGGTATTTTTAATTGTAACGCTGATTTAGCCAATGACAAATATAAAATTAACGGCAAAGTTGTATTGAAGAAAATTTACGCGAAGAAAAGCAAAAAACTTCCCGCTGTTAATTTTGCCGGAATATTTAATATTGCTTTAAATCACAAATTAGAGCTTTTCAAAATTAAGAGTGCTAATTTCATTGTTGAAGATAAAGCACATCCAATGATTCAGCTTAAAATATCCAAGCCAATTTTGATAAACTTAAATAAAAAAGACAGAGCAGTAATAAACACAAATAAAAGTTCAAAAATTAGTTTAGTTATTAACGATGTTAATCTTAAATATATTAATTATTTTACCGAATCAAAAAATATTATTTTTAATTCCGGAAATGCAAGCGGGAAAATAGATTGTGATGTTTTAGGTATTGGTGATAAAATAACTCTTGACAGTTCTATAATTGGAAACCAAATAGATTTTTCAATTAATAAATCAAGATGGCAACATCTTGGTATAAAATTAGATATTGCCGGTAATATAAATAATTTTAACTCAATTTCTCTTTCCCGCTTTAACGCAGTATTTTCAATTAATAAGAAAAAAGCAGGTGAAATTGCTGCTGGAGGATATTATAAAATTCATTCCGGGACTGAAAAGATCGCTTTTGTAGCAAATGATTTTTCCGGGAGTTTAATTCGTCCATTAATAGACATTAAGGGAACAAATAAAAAAATAGACGATCTGATTTTAGATTTAAAAATTTTAGCGGAACAAAAACAAAAAACAAAAAACAGAAAAATTTCAGCTTTCTTAAATATCAAGAACTCAAATCACTTTTTTGATAACGAACTTGAAAAACTATCTCTAAATATTGACGTAAATCAAACTCCGGATAAATTAATTTTTAATAATTGTAAACTTTCAATTACTCCGGGTAAATGGGATGATAACAGTCTTAAATTAACAGGAGAAATTAATTTAAAGAAAAACAGTCAACAATCAGATTTAACACTTCAATCCGAGCATTTTGATTCAACGGCTTTATTAAATACAATTATTCCAATAAAAAAATCTAAGCATAAAAAGAAAAAGAATAAGAATGAAAAAAACGGAACAGCTGTTGAAATTAGCAAAATAAAAAAAGCTATTTATAAAGAGCCTGTACCACCAAAACTTCAATTTCTTAATCTTAATTTTAAAACACATATCGACCAATTTATCGCCAGGGATATGATAGCGGCTCCATTAAGTTTTGATTTTATTATAAAAAGCAATAAAATTAATTTTATAACCCGCAATATGATAATTAATGAAGGAAATTTTGATTTAGACGTTAAAGCGGATTTAAATGTTACCGGATATATTTATTCTTCGACGTTAAAGGTGGCTCACATTCCTTTAACGCCCATTTTAGAATTATGGGCACCGGAGATAAGCGATAAAATTGTAGGAAAGCTTAATGGTGATCTTTCTTTTACCGGCAGAGGATTTTCTAAATCAAATATTGTAAAAAATTTCCGTGGTAAAGCTAAACTTTATATTAATGACGGTCATTTAAAAAACATGCCTTTTTTAACTGTTTTATCTGAAAAATTGAAAATAAAAGAGCTTTCTGATTATTCTTTTAATAAAGTTGTGCTTAATGCCCATTTACTTTATGGAACAAATTTTATTGACAATGTAAATATTGAAGGCAAATCAATAAAAATGGGTATTGACGGGACGACAACAATAAATAACAATCTTGATTTGAACATTTATTTGGCGTTAAGCGGAAGAGCTATCGCAAGAATTTTTTCCCGTCAAAACTCAAAATTCAGAATTCCTTTTACAGGTGCTTTAGATAAATTTTATGAATTACCTTTACCTGTAAAAATTGATGGAAAAATTGGTAAACCAAAACTTGAATCTAATATTAAGGATTTTGTTCCCACACTTATTAAAATGCTTGGATCCGATGCGATTAAATCCATTGGTAAACTGTTCGGTAATGATAATGATGACGATAACGATGTGGAAAAAGATGGAGTTGAACTTTTTCGTGGATTGCTGAATACATTCCAAAAAAAGACCGATAAATCATCTAAGAAAAAATAACTAAAAAACTATATAATTAATGGATGCTCAATTTCCTACGTTTGATGAATGTGAAAAAGTATTTTTGGTTGGCTTTAATTCAAAAGAAAATGTAGTTGCCGGTAAAAATGTTAGCTATGATGAATTAAAATCACTTACTGTTACCGCGGGTGCCGAGCCGGTAGACGGCTGTATTTCGAATCAGAAAACTGTTAATCCCGCTTTTTATATTGGAAAAGGGAAAGTTGCAGAAATTGCCGAAACCTGTAAAAAAAACGAATTTCATGCTGTGATTTTCGATATCGACCTTTCACCGGCTCAAACAAGAAATCTGGAAAAAGCAATTGAAGTTAAAATTATTGATAGAACAACTTTAATTCTTGAGATTTTTGCGCAGCATGCCCGAACAAATGAAGGTAAATTACAAGTTGAACTTGCTCAACTCGAATATCTGTTGCCAAGATTGACAAATATGTGGACTCATCTTTCAAGGCAATACGGTGGATTGCGCACCCGAGGCCCGGGAGAAAAGCAACTTGAATCAGACAAACGAATAATCAAATCACGAATTCGTAGATTAAATGGTTTATTATCCAATATAAGAAAGCAAAGGGCAACACAACGAAAAAAACGTAAAAAAATACACTTGCCAGTTATCGGCATTGTTGGATACACAAACGCGGGAAAATCAACTTTTCTGAATTCGCTCACAAAGGCTGATGTTCTCGTTGAAGATAAATTGTTTGCAACGCTTGATCCAACAACGCGACTTTACCAATTTTCCACAGGCGAAAAATTTCTTTTTGTTGATACGGTTGGTTTTATTCGTAATTTGCCGCATAAACTTGTTGAATCATTTAAAGCAACACTTGAAGAAACGATGGAAGCGGATGTTTTACTTCATATTGCCGATGCATCAGCGCCGGATTTAGAGTCGCAAATTTCCGCTGTGAATTCTGTACTCAAAGAAATCGGCACTAAAGATAAGCCTGTTTTACTTGCTTTAAATAAAGTTGATGTTCTTTCTCATAAAGCGAAGAAGGATTTATTAGCAGATAATAGCAAAACAGTTATCATTTCCGCAAAATATAATTATGGTTTTGCAGAGTTATTTACAAAATTACGTTTGTTGTTAAAACCTGACAACAAAAGAATAAAACTCCGTCTCCCACCACATAAATCCGAACTTTTAAGCAAATTATACAAATACGGAAAAGTAATTTCTGTTGAATATCTTGATGAATATATAAAAGTTGATGCTTTTGTACCTAAAAATTTAACCGATCAGATACAAAAATTTAGAGTTAAGAAAAGCAACTAAGGTTTGTACAACTTTTTAAGCTATATCTTTTAGGTGAATAATAAAAAACCGGGTATCTTGTCGGAGAAAATTTGACATTAAGGTCAAATTACCGGATGTTATCTGCCAACATCTTCTGTAGCCACTGCCGATGGCTGCGGTCGAAGATCCGCCATAGGAGGAATTATTTGTCCGCCCTCAGCGAGGTCGGCTACAATAGGTGGATAAATGGAGTATAACTTATCTAACTTCAATACAGCTCTCACTAACCAATCCCGAAGATTTACATGCATCCCTCTTGCGTTTTAAGATTGCACTCATTTTTTTTTTTTGATATAATATTCGCTCCTTTTTATTGCCGGGATAGCTCAGTTGGTAGAGCAGCGCTTTCGTAAAGCGCAGGTCGTCGGTTCAAGTCCGATTCCCGGCTCCATTTATTATTGATACAGCAAAAATATCAGGAGGAAAATAATGAGAAATATTAGTAAAGTTGCTCCCGAATGGTGGGACTATACAACTTTAGATAAAGATTTGCTGGATGCTGCTGCCGCACTTACCGAAAAAGATATTCATCAACTTGCAAGAGAAGGCTTTACAATAAAATTTTACGACACTATTGAAGAATTTTATCTTGCAGAGGCGCTGGAATATATTACAGCATGGCAGCAAGGAACCAAAGATAGCCCTACAGGCGTTTGTGGACCAATCGGTCCGACAGAACAGCTTCCTCTGGTTGCCCGTATTGTGAATGAGTTAGATATTTCTCTCAAACATTGTCATTTTTGGGGAATGGACGAGTGGGTTGTTAACGGTAAAGAAGTTTCCGCTGATTTCCCTCTTGGATTTGCCAGGGCGGATATGGATTTGTGTTTCAATCGAATTAAACCGGAATTAGCAATTCCAAAAGAAAATATCCATTTTCCCGCCGTTGATTCCAAAAAATATATCGAAAGTTGGAATTCAGCGCGTTGCGTAGTTATGCAGGGCGGACAAGGTGAAGTAAAGCACTGGGCATTTAACGATCCGCCAAAACGCGAAGGAATCTATCAAGATGCTCCTCCATCTCCTGAAGAATACAGAAAATTAGGAACCAGAGTTGTTGATTTACACCCTATGACTTTAATACAAAATGCGCGGACGTCCGGCGGCGGCATGGTTCAGAATGTGCCTTGTCAGGCTTTAACCGTAGGTCCTGTTGAAACATGGAAAGCCGAAAAAGTTTCAATTTGGCATCCGGGTCATCACGATAATCCATTAGGTATGCGTTTAACAACTCTGATGATATCTAAAAAAATACCGGATTCATCTGTTCCAATGTCACTTTTGGCAGATCATCCAAATGTTCAATTTAATTTTTATCGCCCCGGTCTGGGGTCCTGCGAAGTGGAGATGCACTAAAATGATCTGCAAAGTATTCGCAATTGCCGCACATGCAGATGATATTGAGTTCCGCATGGCGGGAACTTTAATTCTGCTTGCAAAAGCTGGTTGTGAAATCCACTATATGAATATTGCTAACGGTTCATGTGGATCAGCAGAACATGACGCGGAAACAATTGCGGCAATCCGGCTTGAGGAATCAAAAAATGCCGCAAATAAAATAAATGCTGTATTTCATTCTCCTCTTGTTAATGATATTGAAATTTTCTATGAAAAAAATCTCCTCGCTAAAATCGGGTCTGTCATGCGCTCTGTTGCACCCGATATTCTTCTTGTTGACGGACCGATGGATTATATGGAAGATCACACGATTTCATCCCGGCTTGCAGTAACGGCAGCGTTTACCCGTGCGATGCGGAATTTTCCTGTTGATCCTCCAAAAGAGCCTGTATTCAATCAGGTTACGGTATATCATGCTCAACCTCACGGGAACAGAGATTTATTAAATCGTTTTGTTTTTCCGGATTTTTTAATTAATATTGATTCAGTAATTAAAGAAAAATCTGATATGCTTAATGAACATAAAAGTCAAAAAGAATGGTTGGAGAAAAGTCAGGGATTTGACGTTTATTTAAATACTATGAAAAACTTTTCACGCGAATTAGGCAACCTGTCAGCAAAATGCGAATTCGCGGAAGGATGGCGATATCACAATCCGCTTGGTCTATGTAATACCGATTCAAACCCGCTCAGGGATATTTTACAGTCAAAATTCAATGAAGTGCCGTCAGGATTGGGTTAAAGGGGGTAATGAATTAATTAATGAGGTAATGACGGCTTGACATTACCCTGTTAAATCAATATAATACCCTATTAATTATTTAAATATTCCTAATAAAATAACAATTAATCCTCTTTTGGCGGATCTTCGACAAATAACTATTAACTATTTTTATGAATTCCTTAACAGATAAATACATTAACTCTCTAAATTTTTCTCCTGTGCATCTCAGTATAATGAAAAAAATTGGTGAACATAGAGGAAAACAGGAACTTTTTTTCAGACAAACACCTGAAGCTCTTGATTCACTCCAGCATATCGCTATTATTGAATCGAGTGAATCGTCAAATCGTCTGGAGGGAATTACGGCTCCTCATAAACGAGTTGAAGGAATTGTAAAAAAAGAATTAAAACCGGAAAACAGGTCGGAACAGGAGATAGCCGGTTATCGAGACGCGCTTTCATTAATTCATTCTTCCGGTGAAGACGTAAAATTTTCAGTTGAAACAATTTTACAACTTCATAGAATAATATATAATTATATGCCGGAAGATGGCGGGAAGATCAAAACAACCGATAATGAAATTATAGAACTGAATTCAGATGGTTCGTTCAAAAAAGTCCGTTTTAAACCTGTTCCGGCAAATAAAACAAAAAAAGCATTAAAAAATTTGGAAGAGAATTATATAAAATCAGCTTTAGAAAATGAAATTGAAGCTTTGATAGTTATTCCTCTTACAATTCTTGACTTTCTTTGTATTCATCCGTTCCGTGACGGGAATGGACGTGTTGCTCGTTTAATTACACTGATGCTGCTGTATCATTTTGATTATCAGGTAGGCAGATATATAAGTCTTGAGCGTATTTTTGAGGAATCAAAGCAATCTTATTATGAAACCCTTGAAATCAGCTCAAAAAACTGGCATAAAGAAAAACACAACAGCTTTCCGTGGCTGAACTATTTTTGGGGAGTTTTGTTAAAAGCTTATAGCGAACTCGAAGACAAAGTTTCTAATATAAGAAGCGGAAAAGGATCAAAAACAGACCAGATTATTGCCGCGGTGCAAAGACGAATTGGGCCGTTTGCTATTTCCGATATTGAAGCTGATTGCCCGCTTATCAGTCGCGATATGATTCGTGTGATTTTAAGAAAATTAAGAGATGAAAGAGTAATCGCTGTACGGGGAAAAGGCAGGGGAGCGAAGTGGATTAAGGAAAATTAATTTTATTAATTAGAATTTACTCGAAAAGGCATAACTTCAAAAATTTGCCATAAGGCAAAAATGAAATAAGGCACGGTGCCCTGTAAGGGCAAACGGAAAATTTCCTTTCGCCCTTTCAGAGTGTATGGTGTTGATAATCTAATAACCTCGTTAAAACGTGAGGCTATTCACGTTAAGCCTCTTCGAGGCTACAAATGCTTTTTGGTCAGGCACGAAATTAAATCGGTTATTTTTTACCGGCAGCTTTTTTATAAGTTGCAAGTTTTTTAAGTGCCATATTACGTTTATAAATAAGCTGTTTCATTTTTGCTTCCTGATCTTCAATATCAAGAACCATGTCTGTAATTTGTTTTTCTAATTCTTTTGCGTCATTATATTGAAGCGGTGTTGTTGAAACAGCTGTTTGGGCTTCGGCATCAGCAATCTGTTGTTTTCTTTTTTCGATTGTGACTTTATTAGCCTCAATTTCTTTTTTGTACTGTTCTTTAATTTCTTTTGAGCGTTCAGTTTGAATTTTAGTGTTTAAAGAAACGTTTTTGGCTTCAAGTGTATCAATCTCATCATTTAATCCTTTAATTACCTTATCTTTTAAAGCGTTGCTTTTAGCAGTAACACTTCTATTCTGTTTATACTCTTTCGAAATCTTTTTTCCGGATTTGACTTTGGCACGTCTTCCGGAACGCCGCTGTCGCGTCCAATATTTATCATATTTTTTAACATTTTGATTTTGAGTTAATGAAGAAGTAATGTCAACAATCTGCTTAATTCTTTTGTTAATTCTTTCATCGGCAATCCCGATTTGTTTTTTAAGAATGTCACGTGACAAATTAGGATAGCGTTTGCTTAATTCATTCATTCTTTTAGCGCGTTCTCTTTTATAATCAGCAACACTATTTGCAAGAGCGAGTATTGCTTTTTCTTTAATAACGGCTACTTTGGTGTGAGATTCTGCAGAATCTTTAACAGAAGACAAATAATTGATAATTTGACCGACCTCTCCTTCTATTTTTGAGTCAATAGCAAAAATTTCATCTGTCATTTCTTTAATTGCAGCTTCTTTTTGTACAATAAGATTCGGCTTTTTAATTTTAGCATTGCTTTTAACTTTTGCGAAAGAATTTACGTTTAATAAACCAATAAAGAATATTGATAAAATTAAAAAAGATATTTTTTTCATTTTTTTGTCTCCTGTTTTGTGGTTATTTTATCTTGATTTTTAATAATAATTTTTTTACCTTCAACAATGCAATTAAACATTATCCGACCGGCAAAAGACTTTGTAATATAAGCATTACTACCGCTAACTTCGCTAAGCGAAACAACAACATTGCTATCAAGATCATATATTTTAACATATATCGGCAATAATTGCCAATATGCTTTTGAAGTATAATCTGAAGCAGAAGAAAATCTTACAAGTTTTCGCTCGGTTTCCCAGAAAATCCAAATATCATTTGAATAATCAGAAAGGGGACCAACGAAGAAAACATGTGATTTTTTTAAGGGATGACCGAGCTCTAATTTAGAGAGTTTAACCAAACTGTTGTAGATATTTGTTTTAACACAACCGGATAAGACAGCGGGTCTGTATCGGCTTTGAAACAATTTTTTCATCATCTTACCTTCACTAAGAAGCCGCACCTGAAAATTTTTATTTGTTATTGGTTCACGAAAATCAGGATTAACCGCAACAACTTTAAAAGAAGAGTTAGTTATCTGAAGGTCAAGTTCACGGATTTTATAATTTGCTTTTACAAGGTCAATTCCCAGATTAAGGTCGGGAATTATAAGTTCGTATCGTATAGAATTATTATTTAAATCTTTTGAATAACTGTTTTTTTTGACATAAACCTCAATATTTGTATCCGGGTCATCTTCAAAGAAATGAGCGGGATCAAGATGCCAGAAATAAATGTAACGAAGAACGCCGCGCAGGAATTCCGCGTTTTCAGGTTTCATAAATTTTTTAGCTGCAAGAGAATTAATTGTTGCAAAACACAGTATAAGTATAAGTATTTTTTTCATTTTATTTTAATTTTTTTAAGGTGAAAAATCGATTGCCGCCAAGAGAACCTTTGTTTTTGTCGGGAATGGTAATATATTGCCCTCCGGGATGGAAACTTAAGTTATCGGTCATCCATGAATATGCCCGCCCGGTAACTTTATACGGAGGAATAAATTTTAAATTAACATACATATCGTTTATGTTTTTGCCCTTTAAGTATTTCCCGGATATTTCGGCGGCGTAATTTAGTAGCCGGGCAAATATTCCCGGTTTTCCTTTCGATGCAATATTTAGTAAGTTTTTTACACGCCGGGTTACTCTTGGCACAATTGCCGGTTTCCCGTTTGAGTCAAGATAAAAGCCATCAACCTGACCTCGTTTTCCACCTGCAGCAATTATTTCGACAATATTTTTAGTTCTCACAGTTGCTATATATTTTTGTTTATAGCCGGGCGGAATATGTTTAAGTCTGTTGTCTAAAACCACAAGTATAGATAGCATGGCCAATTTGGTATCTTTTTCATTTTTGTAATTCTTTTCACCCGGAAAAGGAGCTTCATTAATAAGTAATAATGTAATATATCCCTCTATAGTTGACGGTGGAGGAAGTTTAACCTTAGCGTAAGAATTAGAAGACTGAACAAATAAAAGAACGAATAAAATAAAGCATAGCCAAAACCGGATATTACAGTTTTTATAATTTAAGAATTGCGTTGATATCATTAATACAGTCCTCGATTTTGCTTATTAACAAGATACAATGTATTTTTCCAATCATAATTATTATATCAAATAAGGTGATTTTTTGGGTGTGGGCGTGTTATTATCTCTGTATTTATACTTTATTTTGTGTAAATTACAACCGGAAATCAAACCGTTTTGACAGAAAAAGGTGTTTCTGGTATAATAACGAACTGTAGATTTGAAAATTATAAAAACAAATAATTAAAAATAGTAAAAAAATGATTTTGTTTTGTCGATGACAAGCATTATCTATTAAAAAAGGAAATATTATGGCTAATCCTAAAAGAAGACACTCGAAAGCAAGACGCGACAAACGTCGCTCGCATGACGCATTAACTCCGATTCAAACAATCAAGTGCGATCATTGCGGAGAAGCGAAATTACCGCATAAAGTTTGCAATGCATGCGGCTATTATAAAGGTCGTCAAGTTTTAGCAGTTCGCGTAACTGCTTAACATTAACGGCGTCTTAATAAAAAGGCGTTACCAGAAAACCGCTATGCGAATTGCCATCGATGCAATGGGAGGAGATTACGCGCCAAGAGAAATAGTTTCCGGCGCAGTAGAATATCTTTGCCAAAGAAGGTCGAATATTCATCTTACACTTGTTGGCAATGCATCAAAGATAGAAAAATGTCTTGGTGAAATAAAAGCTTCCAATTTGCCAATTCAAGTTGTTCATGCATCACAAGTAATTGAAATGCGTGAATCTCCGGCGGTAACTTTAAGAAGAAAAAAAGACAGCTCAATTTCAGTTGCTATTCGAATGGCGGCAAGAGAAGATGTTGACGCAGTTGTTACAGCAGGAAATACAGGCGCGGCAGTAGCTGTAGCAAAAATGGAATGGGAACTGCTTTCGGGAATTGAAAGGCCGGCAATCGCGGCGCTGATACCGGGACCATTTGGCGCGACAGTGCTTGTTGACGCGGGTGCGACAGTAAACTGTAAAGCAAATAATTTGCTTCAATTTGCTCATATGGGAGCATGTTATGCTCAAAGTATGCTGCACAGAACGCATCCTGTTGTTGGTCTTCTCTCTGTTGGAGAAGAAGACGTGAAAGGAAATATAATAACGAAAGAAGCATTTCGGCTTTTAAGAGAAAGCAAACTGCAATTTTACGGGAATGTAGAAGGACAAGATGTTTTTTCCGGGAAAGTTGACGTAATCGTTTGTGACGGTTTCGTTGGAAACGTAGCGCTTAAAGTAATGGAAGGGATGGCGTATGGCGTGAGAATGATGTTTGAGCGGCACGCGTATCCTAAATCATGGATAAGATCTTTGCAAAGATTAATGCTGCGGCCTTTGTTGTGGCGAGTAGGAAAGAAATTTGATGCATCCCAATTTGGTGGAGCTCCTTTGCTTGGAGTCAGCGGAATTTGTGTTTGCGCTCACGGGAATTCAAAAGCACATTCTATTAGCAATGCGATAGAGCGCGCCAGGGAAGCTGTTTTACAACAATTAAACGTGCGTATTACAGAATCAATAAAAAACTGATGAAAAATTTACCTAAATTAGAAAAAAAAGTCCCCGTTGAAATCATTGGCGCAGGTTATTACCTGCCGGAACGAGTATTAACCAACTCTGATCTAGAAAAAATGGTGGACACAAATCATGAATGGATTACAGAAAGAACAGGAATTCATGAAAGAAGAATCGCGCCTCCGGAAATGGCAACATCCGATCTGGCAATTCATGCGGCGAAATCCGCGCTTGAGAATGCCAAAATGGAAGCTGAAGAAATTGATTTAATTATTTGCGGTACAATTACTCCGGATATGCAGTACCCTAGTACAGCCTGTTTTGTTCAAAAAGGTATTGGAGCGAGAAATGCTTTTGCATTCGACCTTTCAGCCGCCTGTACAGGTTTTATTTACGCGCTTTCTACCGCTTATATGTACCTTTCAAATGATTATATTAAAACAGCACTAGTTATCGGTGCGGAAAAATTAAGCACTATTACTGATTATGAAGATAGAAATACTTGTGTTCTTTTCGGTGATGGAGCCGGCGCGGTTGTTCTTAAAAGAACTGAAAACGAAGGGCACGGCTTAATAGATTTTATACTGGAAAGCGATGGCAGAAATGTAGCTTGGCTTGAAGTTCCGGGTGGCGGATCACGATATCCCGCGACCAAGGAAACCGTAGATCAGAAAATGCATTTTACGAAAATGAAAGGCAGAGAAGTTTTCAAATTCGCGGTTACAGCAATGAAAAGAACAACTGTCCGTATAGCTGAAAGAAATAATCTGGCTGCTGAAGATATAACCTGGCTTATTCCTCATCAGGCAAACAAAAGAATTATTGATGCCGCTTCGCAGGCGTTAGGACTTGACCAAAGCAAAATACATTATAATATTCATAAATACGGAAATATGTCAGCGGCGTCAACTGCTGTAGGTCTCGCGGAAGTAATTTTAAATAATGATCTGAAGAAGGATGATTACCTGCTTCTTGTAGCTTTCGGCGCGGGAATGACTTGGGGATCGGCTTTGATAAAATGGTGACTTAAATATAAAGGAATTATAAATTGACAGATAAAAACAATAATATAGGTATTCTTTTTCCGGGTCAAGGCGCGCAATACGTTGGTATGGGCAAATCGCTTTACGAAGAAAGTACTGTTGGAAAAGAAATACTTGAGAAAGCCGATCAAATGCTTGGCGGGAATTTTCTTGAAGTCCTTTTTAACGGGCCGGCGGAAAATCTTACGGCAACGGACGTTTCTCAGCCAGCAATTTATGCTGTTTCTTGTGCCGCATTCAACGTTTTTAAAGAAAAGTTTGAGGGAACAATTTCTGCTGTCGCGGGACTTAGTCTCGGCGAATATTCAGCTTTGACTGCAGTTGGAAGCTTACCTTTCGCGGAAGGAATTAAACTTGTTCAAATGCGTGGAAAACTTATGCAGGAAGCGGCGGAAAAGAATCCGGGTGCAATGGCTTCCGTTCTTGGGCTTGAAGCAGAAAAGATTGATACAATTTGCACCGGAATTGATGGCGCGTATGTTGCAAACTACAATAGTCCCGGACAAATTGTTATTTCAGGAACTTCCGATGCGGTAGCAAAAGCTTCTGCCGAATGCTCGGAAGCGGGAGCGCGCAGAGTTATCCCGTTAAAAGTGAGTGGTGCTTTTCATACTCAACTTATGGAATCGGCACGCAAAGGTCTTCAACCGCTCCTTGAAGCGGTAAATTGGGAAGAGCCTTCTTGTACTGTTCTTTCAAATGTAACCGGAATGCCGTATAATTGTGCCGCGGAAATGCCTGAGTTGCTTGGCAAACAGGTTGTCGGTTCGGTTCGCTGGGAAGACAATTGTCGTTGGATGCTTTTTCAGGGAATAGAGAACTATTATGAGTTAGGTCCCGGTAAAGTATTACAGGGACTCATGAAAAAAATTGAGCGTGCGGCAAATGTGATTTCAGTGGAAACGCCGGAAGAGATAAAATAGGTATCAGTAATTGGTTATTAATTGATGATTAAAACCTTAAACCTTAAACCTTAAACCTTAAAATATGAGTTTAACTATTGATTTAAAAGGAAAAACAGCGCTTGTAACAGGTGCAGGTCGCGGAATCGGACAGGCAATTGCTTTAGCCCTTGCAAACGCGGGCGCAAATATAGCCGCAGTAGAACTTAAAAGTGAATTTGCTGAAGAAACAGTTGAAAAAGCCAAAGGATTTGGTGTTGAAGCAAAAGCTTATGGCGAAGATGTTTCGGATTTTAACGGAATTCATGATACAATTAAACAAATTCACGAAGATTTTGGACAAATTGATATTCTTGTTAATAATGCCGGAATTACTAAAGATACTTTAATTATGAGAATGGGCGAAGCGGAATGGGACGCGGTTCTCAGAGTAAATCTTAAAGGCGCTTTCAACTGCACTCATGCCGTAACAAGAATTATGATGAAACAGCGCTCGGGACGTATCGTAAATATTGCGTCAATAATCGGGCTTATCGGTAACGCGGGCCAGGCAAATTACGCTGCAAGCAAAGCCGGATTGATCGGCTTAACAAAAAGTTCAGCGAAAGAGCTTGCAAGTCGCGGGATTAATGTCAACGCTGTAGCGCCCGGGTTTATACAAACGAAGATGACAGAGGTTCTATCTGAAGAGGTTAAGGAAACAATGTTGAAATTAATTCCTCAGAAAGCATTTGGAACAGCCGATGACGTGGCAAAAATAGTATTGTTTTTCGTAAGTGATTTATCAAGTTATGTTACAGGTCAGGTCGTTGTTGTTGACGGCGGCATGGTTATGTAACTGACGTCTAATCAATGGCAGGAAATCAATGTGAGATTACTGTCGCGTATTAATAAAAAGGCGGGAAAAGGTTTTC
This sequence comes from Chlamydiota bacterium, assembly GCA_003648225.1. Classification (GTDB taxonomy): domain Bacteria; phylum Auribacterota; class UBA3054; order UBA3054; family B51-G9; genus B51-G9. The sequence continues at coordinate 16,230 of QMOL01000003.1, read as the reverse complement.
CGCTGTGTAATTAACCTTATATAAAAAGGAGCATTATTATGTCTGAAACTGCTGAAAAAGTAAAAGACATCATCGTAAAACAGCTTGGCGTTAAGCCGGAAGAAGTAACTCCGGAAGCATCTTTTACAGATGATCTCGGTGCCGATAGTCTCGACCTCGTCGAAGTTGTCATGGCGCTTGAAGAAGAATTTGATGGTCAGATTCCTGATGAAGCCGCTGAAAAGATTAAAACAGTTGGCGATGCCATCAATTTCATCGAAAACGAAATGGTAACAGAATAATTCATTCACTTGAATTATATGTCTTAAACGGATAATAATTTCAGTTTGAGATATAAAAACCCGGATTGTATTCGCCGTCTCTTTACTAGAGACGCGAATGCGACCGGTCCATACTTAAATGCAATTGAAAGAAAGCAATAATATTTCTTATCGAAGTGTTATTATACTTTATTATATATCTATCTAAACCTGGATAATCGAATGAATTCATTTTCTAACAGACGAGTAGTAATAACCGGTCTTGGTGTAATAACACCCGTTGGTAACACTTTAGATACTTTCTGGAACAGCATAGTAAATGGTAAAAACGGAATTAAACCGCTTACTTATGTTGATCCGGAGAAATTTCCTTCTAAAATTGCCGGCGAAGTCAGAGATTTTAATCCCGATGACTTTTTTGACGCAAAAGAAGCAAGAAGAATGGACAGGTTTGTTCAGTTCGCTGTTGCTGCCGCAGAAATGGCTGTTAAAGACAGCAAAATAAATATGGAAAATGAAGACCCGACACGCGCAGGCGTAATCGTTGGTTCGGGTATTGGTGGACTTAATACTATTGAGAAGCAGCACGAGCGATGTATAAAACGTGGTCCGCGTGCTATTTCTCCTTTTCTTATTCCTATGATGATTGTTGATATGGCTGCAGGCCAAATCTCAATTAAACAAGGAATGAAAGGACCAAACTATTGCGTGGTTACCGCGTGCGCGACGGCAGCTCATTCTGTCGGCGCGGCATTTAGGTCAATTAAATTTGGCGATGCCGAGATTTTTGTTGCCGGTGGAGCAGAAAGCGCGCTTTCTGCTCTTGGAATGGGCGGCTTCTCAAATATGAACGCTTTAAGCACCTCTTTTAACGATCAACCCGAACGCGCAAGCAGGCCGTTTGATGAAAAGCGCGACGGCTTTGTTATGGCTGAAGGTGCAGGAATTGTTATTCTTGAAGAACTTGAGCATGCTTTAAAACGCAATGCACCGATTTACGCGGAACTCCTCGCCGTTGGAATGAGTGGAGATGCTTATAATATGGTTGCTCCGGAAGCCGAAGGCAGAGGCGCGGAACAGGCGATGCGCATGGCTCTTCGGCAAAGCGGTTTAAAACCGGAAGATATTCAATATATCAATTCACACGGAACATCAACACCTCTTGGAGACATTTCAGAATCACTTGCTGTAAATCGTCTTTTTGGTCTTGATTCAAAAGTAATGGTTACTTCAACAAAATCTATGACCGGACATACTCTTGGTGCCGCCGGCGGGATTGAACTTGCTGCCACATGTCTTACGATGCAGCACGGAATTATTCCACCGACAATTAACCATGAATTTCCTGATCCAAGATGTAAAGTTAATTGTGTTCCAAACGAGGCAATTGATTTTCAGGTTACAACAGCGTTAAGCAATTCATTTGGTTTTGGAGGTCACAACGCCTCGATTTTAGTCAAAAAATATGAAGGATGATGATTTGGCAAAATTAATTAAGTTCTAAATTCATTCCGATGGCGCAACGTATCGGGATAAATTTTATCTGAGTCCCCCAAAAAATCCCCCTGCCCCATAAAAATATCTAAAACTCTCAAAAGAGTAATTACTGCTTACAATATTTACTGAATATTTTGTATATTTTTTATAATCCATTTTAATGTTGTTGGTTAAAAATCGGGTATCTCCTGCAATGGGTTATTGACAAATTCTGTCAAGTAGGATATAATTTAATAAAGTTATACTCTAAATTAAAGCAAATAAAAAATAAAACAACAACCATAATTATATATTATTTCGTTGTCTAATGGCTTATTAAAAATCGGTATGATATTTATTAAAAAATATTCAAAAATCTTATTGATAATCTTCGCGCTTGCTTTTTCATTTTACAGCAACGCGGAATCAAAATCCGATAAATTAATCGAACAAGCGCTTGCGGCGGCACAAAGCGGTAACACAAAAATCGCAATTCCTCTTCTTGAACAGGCAGAAAAAAAACATCCTTTCCACTCTGCTAATTCTGAAATTCTCTTTCAACTTAGTTCGGCTTATATCGACATAGGTCAATACAACAAAGCCGCCGCTACACTTAATCTTCTACTCAAACGATACGGCAAATATGGTGATAAAATAGCTCGTGTAGATTCAGCGATAATTGCTCAGGCGAGAATTATGACTGCCAAGGGCAAATATGATGAAGCTATACAGCACATCAAAACTTTTCTCAAAAACAAACCCAGAAGCGCGGCAAAAGACTCGGCTTATTATCAGCTTGCGTCATCTTACATAGCCAAAGGCGACTATGCAGATGCAAGCAAATTGCTTACACCTGTTGCCGCGAATGAAAAAAGTTCTATGCACGACGGTGCAATTTATCTTTTAGCAAATATTGCGGCAAAGCAGAAAAACTATAAAAAAACCGAAAAATTAATGTCCCTGCTTGTTAAAACGGCTAAAAATAGAGATGCTAAAAACAGCGCGCTTTTTAAACTTGGTGATATCTACAGGCAAAACGGAAATTTAATTAAAGCAATCGACCAATATAGACGCATTAAATCTAAAGGGAATGACTTGGAGGCGAGAAAATTGAACGCGGGAATTCTGTTTGAAATAGCTCAAACTTACGAAAAACTCGATCACCCGCTTGAAGCGCATATTGGTTTCGATGGCGTAGCTAAACTTTATGCTGATACGGAGATGTCAACTGAAGCGTGGCACAGAGCTATTTTAAGCGATGCTGATTACGGGAATTATGGTCGCGCGGAAAAGTCATATTTTAATTTTTTGAAAACGCATGATAAAAAAACAGCAGTTAACGATGTAAGGCTTTATTTTGCGCAAAGACTTATGGAAAAACACGATTATTCCAACGCGATCTATAATCTTAAAATGGGTTTAAAAGAATTCCCGACAGGCGCGTACGCGGAAGTATCTTTTAATATGCTGGGAATAGCTTATCTGAACGCCAAACAATTTACTGATGCAGAACAAACGTTAAAAGAATTTGCGAAAAAATTCCCCGACAGCGAATTGGTTCCGGCAAGTTATATCTACCTTTCGGAAGCGTTTATTGAACAAAAATATTATAATCGCGCGATTACAACTCTTGAGAATCTCATTAATGATTTTCCCTCTTCTGATGAGGCAGATACCGCCGCTGAACGAGTTCAGGAGGTTCATATGATTTATGCGGATTATCTGACCGCCACAAACAAATTTATTGCCGCGATAGACCAATACAGAAAAATCACGGCGACTAATTTAATTGAGAACGCGACATTTCTTATAGGTGACAATTATATGCAAGCGGGGCAATATGAAAACGCTTCAACCGCGTATATGAATTTTGTTGATAGGTTTCCTGACAGTGAACTTGTTCCACAAGCAAAATTTTCTATTGGTGAAGCACAAATGCAAGCGCAAAAATATGCTGAAGCCGAAAAAACTTTTAATTCTATCATTTCCGGAGGACTATCAGAAACAAATCCCGTCCTTCCTTATGCTCAACTGCAAATCGCGTTCTGTAAATATTATATGGATGATACTGTCGGTATGAGCAACGCGCTCGCAAAAGTTATTGAAAAATATCCTGTTTCAAGTGAAGCCGGCGATGCATATTATTGGATTGGATATTTACTTAGAAACACAACTGCTTACAATGAGGCTGCGGAAACTTATAAAACATTAATTGAAAACTTTCCAAATCATAGTTATGCTTCGGAAGCCGCGTATCTTGCTGGTGAAAGTTACGCGCTTGGAAACAATTTTGCCAAATCGCTTGAAGCATTAAAATTTGCTTTCAACAAGTTTCCATATACCGGATATGGAATTTATTCTCTTGTTCGCGCCGGAGACATTTACAATCAGAAATTTAATCAGTTTGACACATTTCTTGCCGAAACGGATAAGCTTTCCAAAGAAAAACCTAACGCGAAAATTTATATAGATATAGCTAAAGCAGGTGTGCTTATGCACGCAGGAAAACCGAAAGAAGCAGCATTGGTTATGCCGGAATTAGCAATTGAGAAAATAAAATATAATGACGTTTTGGGCTACGCACTCGCTTTACAAGCGGGAATTCTTAACGAAAAGAAGGAATACCAAAAAGCCGCGGAAACAGCTGAGCAAGCAGAAACAATTTGTCTCCAGACAAATCTGGGACTTGATGAAGCGCTTTTCCAACACGCCCGCGCATTGTTTTTCCAAAAAGAATATGAATCCGCGGAACAAACTTACGCGAAATTGCTTAGCGAATGTATTATTCCTGATAATAAAATTAATGCCATAGCTTTTTTAGATCAGGCAGAATGTTTAATAGAACTAAATGATTATGACAAAGTTATCAGCTTGTGTGACCAGGCAATTAAACTAAGAAGTGGCGCTGAAATGTCTGCTCGTGCAGTTGTATTAAAAGGCAAAAGTATGTATAATAAAAATGAATATAAAAAAGCCGCGCAATATTTTAAACGAGCGACAATTCTATATGGAAAAATTAAAAAATATGGTGTGCCGGCATTTGAAGGTTTGATAAAATCTTATAAAAAACTCGGGTTGACCGAACAAGCATCCGCAGCGCGGAAAAAGTTTACTGAACTATATCCTAAGGTGCAAAAATGACAAATAAAATTAAAATATTCTTCGTTTTGGCTGTTCTTGTTTTATTTGCAGGATTGACAGTGATGGCAGATATTCTTGTTTTAAAAAGCGGCAAAAAATATAATGGTATTGTTTCGCGGTCATCTCCCGGCAAAGTAGCTATAAGAACGAAACAGGCGAAGATGGAGTTTGACGATAATAAAATAAGTTTTAAACTTACAAAAATGACTCCGCCGAGAAATGCCGAAAAAGCTTTTTCTTTAATCAAACAAAAGAAATACGCGAAGGCAGAACCCATTTTTACTCAATGGCTTAAAAGATATAATGACCTGCAGGTGCCGTGGTTTGAACGCGCGCTTTATGGTGTGGGAATTTGCCTTGCAAATGAAGGAAAGACAAAAGAAGCGGCGCCTATTCTTCAAAAACTACTTGATAAATTTCCGAAGACACGTTACAGAAACGAAGCTGAATACTGGCTTATTGAACTCCAACTTTCAGGTAAGCCGGGCCCCGAGTTAGAGAAAAAATTAAAAGATTTAGTTAAAAATCCAAGAACCAGCGACCGAATACGCGCGAAAGCGCACCAGGGACTCGCAAAATATTACGAGTCGGTAAATCAACCCAAAAAAGCTCTCGAAGAATATGTTAGCATTATCGTTTTGCATGGTGATGTTGATGAACTTCAGGAAAGCACACAGGCAAAATGCGCGGATCTGTTTTTACAGGCCGGTCGCACGAATGAGGCGGCATTTTATTATAAACAAATTATTGAAGCGTATCCGAATACCGATGGCGCCAAAATTGCTGAGAAAAAACTTTCATCTATCAACAATGTTAAAGGAGATTAATTACAATGACAAGCATAATAAAAATTTTTATTAAACGCGCGAAATATTACTCACTATCTATTGGTGTTTTACTTACTCCGGCAATCCTTTTTGCTGTAACGAATGACGTAGCAGCAACTGCAGCGCCTAAAAAAACAAGTCTTTTTGAACTTGTTTTTGTAAAAGGCGGTATTTTTATGTACGCAATTCTTCTGTTATCAGTAGGTATGGTTTATCTTATCGTTGACGCGGTTATGCTTATTAAAGCTGACAAACTTATGCCGACAGATGTAACAGAAAAACTCGATGCTGAAGCAGATAAAGTCGATGTCAATGCCACACTCGCAATTTGTGAAGAAAATCCTTGCGCGATTACCAGAATTATCGGTGCAGGCTTGAAAGCAAAAAAACGCGGCAAAACCGCTATGGAAGAAGCTATCGCTGAGCACGGTGCTCGAGAAGCTTCGGCTATAAGAACTAAAATCTCTTATCTTAATACTATCGCGACTATCGCTCCCATGCTCGGGTTGCTTGGTACTGTTTCCGGTATGATTAAAGCTTTCGGAAATATCGCCACAATGGGAATGGGCAAAGCGTCTGTTCTCGCTGATAATATTTCTGAAGCGTTGATTACCACCGCGGGTGGATTAGTTATTGCTATTCCTGCAATGGCGGCATTTTTCTTTTTCAGAAATCGTTTAAATGATCTTATGGTACTTGTTGAAGATAAGATTGGCGAAATTATTGAAAAATTTGAACAATGATGAAATTTAAACAGAAACATAAAGAAGAAGAAATCGGCTTTCAGGTTGCTTCTATGATTGATATTGTTTTCCTTCTGCTGATTTTCTTTATCGTTGCTTCCCAACTACAGGATTTAGAACTTGAAAAACAAGTATCGCTCCCTATTGCTGATTCCGCACAAGCAAAGAAAAGCGAGGGGGTTCAGGAAATCCTTATTAATGTTCTGTCGAACGGCACTGTTAAAGTCAGCGGTTCTGTTTTACCTATGGAAAAACTTTCTGAGGGACTGCGTAAAGTTGCCGATTCATCAGACAAAACAGATAAAAAAATTATTATTCGCGGAGATAAAAATGCTCATTACGGTAGAATGATGAATATTATGCGCTCATGTGCGCAGGCGGGACTATGGAATGTTTCCTACGCCGCTTTTCAGGAAGCGGAACAGAAGGAACAATATTAATTACGAATAACGAATAACGATTAAAAATTATGGCTTTTCGAGGATGTAGAGATGAAGATGCAGTTGAAATGAACCTGTCAAGCATGGTAGATATTGTTTTTCTGCTGCTTATTTATTTTATCGTTTCAGCAAGCTTAATTCAAGACGAATCGGAGCTGAAAGTGGCTATTCCCGTTGATAATGAAATGAAACAGGCGCAACAGCTTGATTCACCTGAAGAAGTTGTCGTTGATATTTTCCCGACAGGAGAAGTTTATTGGAATGGTCAGCCGAGTGATTCAGCAAAATCGATTGATTTGCCGGAATTAAAATCAATTCTTTATGATCTCAAGCAAGCATATCCCGAACAGCCGGTAGTTATTCGCGGTCAGCGTGACACTAAGCACCAGCGAGTTATTTCTGTTCTTAACGCCTGTGCTTACGCGGGCATTGATCAAATATCGTTTCCATCGGATTCAAGCGTTTTTGAATAAATATGAAATTTAAAGAATTTATAAAAAAAAGATATAATATTATTCGGCAGTCAGAAGCTCTCGGCGTGTCTATTCTTATTCACGCGATTATTGCTGTTGCAATGGCCTTTGTTATTGTTTCAAGTTCTGAGACAATGCGGAATGCGATAACGAGTGTTTTTAGAAAACCTGTAAAGAAAAAAATCGAACAACCAAAACCGGTTGTGATGCCTAAAAATATTCCGGTTAATATACCTCCTCCTCCACCTAAGATGAAGAAGATGCAGAAGCTGGAGAAAAGACTGGTAGTAAAAAGAAATATAAAAAGCAAATTGCGGCCTAAAACTCTCACCTTTAAGAAAAAAACTAAAATCGATTTTAAAACAGCTAATAATCTCGGCAAAAGCGTTAAAAATATGATGTACCGTGACTATGCCGCGAGACATGGCGTTGAAAGCAGCGGAAAAACAATCCGTGCTATCATTGATAAAATTGTACTTTTGTCTTATGAAGGCGGAGACTGGGATTGTGAATTCCACCATATTAAAAACAGAAAAGGGAAAAGTGTTCCGGATCTTACTCACGGCTCACTTATTAACCTCATTCACGAAATTGAACGCAGGACAAATATTGAAGTCAAACATAAAACTCCGGTAGTTGCCAGAGCGGATTCCCCGGAAATTCATGATAGTCCCTTTGTTTATATTACAGGTCATAAGAATTTTAAATTTACTGATGCGGAAGTCGAAAACCTCAGAACGTATATATTACAGGGCGGCGCTATCGTCGCTAATTCTTCCCTGCCGGGTAGGCGATCGCGTTTTGATGTTGCTTTTCGCCGTGAGATGAAACGTGTCATTCCTGACCACGATTTAAAACCGGTTAGTAACAAACACAAAGTTTTCCGTTCTTTTGTTGTTTTTCAGGGTGTTCCTATGGGAATGAATTATTGGCAGGAACCTATTGAAACAATTGAAATTGACGGTAGAGTTGTTGTTATTTATAATCTCAATGATTATGGCGATTTTATGCTCGCTTCCCTCGATTCTACAGGTAACGCGATTAAATACGGCCTCGCGGCTGATGCGAAAGGATATTATCGCTGGCAAGGTCCGAGAATATGGCATAATGAGCGTAAAATTTATGCGAACGTGGAAGATTTTAAAACAACGCTTGACGCTTATTTGATGAATATAAATATTCTAGCCTACCTTCTTACCAGATAATTTTATTTTCTATCGTTAATTGACATTCGATATTCAATTCGATTTAAAAACAAAGTAAAACAGCTTTTTTCTAAAAATTTTTCATTTTTTCCAAAATGACGGGAGGAATAATACTAAAACAGTATATAATTCCAGCCTTCCGAGAAGCATTGAAAAACTGAGTAATATTTTGGCAGAGGGTGTAATCCATGAATAAGTGCAAATCGCCCCTACTTTGCCCAGGCCCGGTCCTATGTTACCCAAAGCTGCGATAGAGGCGGATAAGGAAGTTTTAAAATCCATATTAGAATCTAAAAAACAAAGAGCTAAAGCAACAATCAGATAAACGGTTATAAAAAAGAAGAAAAAAGACATTACTTTATGAAGCGTGACCGTAGGAATACGTTCTTTATTAAGCCTTACATTAGAAACGAGATGCGGGAACAAACATCTTTCAAGTTGAACTTTTCCATATTTAAGCAATAAAATAATTCTGGAGTTTTTCATTCCGCCACCTGTAGAGCCGCCACATCCACCTATAAACATAAGAGTTACCAATAAAATAGCAGCAAAAGCCGGCCAGAGGTTAAAATTTGCGGTAACAAAACCTGTTGTAGTTAATATTGATATAACTTGAAATGTAGAATAGCGCAGATAATTGAATAATCCGGGTTCAACTTCTAATCCGGCAGAAGTGTAAATTGTAATTTTATTTAACATTAATAATACGGCGATCAAAAGAGAAGAAAGAACGACCAAGCCAAAATAGAAGCGGAATTCTTCATCTTTCCAGTGGAAAAGAGGTTTACCGCGTAAAGCTTTGTAGTGAAGAATAAAGTTACAACCTGCGAGAAACATAAAGAGACATATTATGACGTCAAAATATGTGCTGTTATAATAACCGATACTTGATTGCTGAGTTGAAAAGCCACCTGTTGCGAGGGTACCAAATGCAGTACACCAGGCATCAAACATCGTCATATTTCCAATCCATAGCAAGAAGACTTCAACAACTGTTAATAACATATATACTCCCCAGAGAATTTTTGCGGAATTAGCAATTCTCGGAGTAAGTTGGTCTGATGTTGGTCCCGGGACTTCAGCATTATATAACTGTTGTCCTCCGATCCCCAGAAAAGGTAAAACAGCTAATGATAATACAACGATTCCCATTCCTCCTAACCAATGGGTTAAACTTCTCCAGAAAAGTAGCCCTTTTGGTAAATCCGCTATACCATAGACAAGAGTTTTTCCATTCATTAGAAGCAGTTTATCATCCAGAACACTTGCTCCTGTTGTTGTGAATCCGGACATTGTTTCAAAGAAAGCATCATACCAAAACATATCTGAAATTATTATAAATGGTATACAGCCGAAAGCAGAAGCAGCAATCCAACCTAAAGAAACAATGCCAAAGCCCTCACGAATTCCTAACCGGAACTTTTTATTCTTTGCTTTTGTCAGTAAAAACAAAACAGAGCCAAAGCCAATGGAAAAAGCAGCACTTATATACATCTGATAAACAACATTATGTTGGTCATTCATAAACCATCCGACAATTCCTGAAATAAGAATCATCAAACCAATAACAACAATAAGGGCAGAAACAACATTTATGACAGCGCGTTTATTCAATTTAATTTGGTAATTTAATAATTAAATAATTTAGTAATTTTCCCTTTCCCAATACCCACTTAAGCCTTAGGCTTTACCCGGCATTCGCCGGGCGCGTCGCGAACCCATTCAACCTTAAACTTTAAACCTTAAACTTTAAACCTTAAACCTTAAACCTTAAACCTTCTTCATTAAGAGAACAGTTTTTTCTTAGTAAAAAGTTTCCCTAATTTTTTTGCGGTATCCTTTGTAGCAATAATAGCAATAATATCGCCGGTTTTCAATTCAAGACTTCCGGAAGGAATGACAACATCTCCCCCGTTTCTAAAAATAAGAGCGATAACAGCATAATCTAAGATTCCGCATTCATGAATTTGTTTATTGCACAATTCAGAGCCTGATTCAATTTTGAACTCATAAACATAAGCATCAACTCTATATAAGACGGCATCGATACTCAGTTTACCTGTGCCGGTACCGAGATATCTGAGAACGGTATTTACGGCTACAAGACCTGAGTTAAAACCACAATCAATCACATCCAGATCCGGAACAACTTTAATATATTCACCTTTTTTAGTTGTGGTGATCACTTTTTTTGCGCCATGTTTTTTGGCAAGGATACAACTTAAAATATTATCTTCATCATCATCAAGGACGCCAATATAAACATCGCATTCACTGATACCGGTTTCTTTCAGTATAAAGTAATTAGTAGGATCACCGTTAATTACTTTTATATCAGATTTTGTTTTATCTATAATTTCTTCACATTTATTAAAATCATTTTCTATTACCCGAACATCAAAACCTGTTTTGTCAAGTTTACCGGCAAGTTTAATTCCCATACGGCTTGCGCCTGCAACGATTATTTTTTTAATTGGTTTATTTTCCGGCGTAAGCCAGCCAATCATACTTTTGATACCTTTTTTTGTTCCGGCGAGATATACTTCATCATTTTGCTGAATAATTGTATCACCTTGTGGAATCATAAGTTTTTTATCACGTACAATAGCGGCAAATCTGACAATTTTTAAAAGATCAGGATCGGGGAAATTTTTTAAGGCAAGACCTTTAATTGGAGAATCATTTCTTATTCTAAAAACTGTCATTACAGCATTTTCAGCACTGAAAACAATTTTTTCAAGTATATTCTGATCCTCTAAAGTATCTAATATTTTTTTTATACATTCATCTTCCGGAAAAACAGTATCAGTTATTCCCAGCATTTCAGGAGTGAAATTATCTAGCTGTGAAAAAAAATCATAAGAATATAAGCGGCAAATTATATTTTCAACCTTAAAATGATTTGCAATTTGGCAGGCAAGAATATTTGAAGCATCATCACTAGTGGCTGCAATTAATAACTGAGCATTTTCAATACCCGCTTGTTTTAACACATTAATTGAAGCGCCGTGACCTTGTATTACCATAGCATCAAGATGTTCTCTAATATTATTAAGAGTCCTCGATTTTAAATCAACTATTACAACATCATGTTTGTCATCACAAAGTGTAGTTGCAAGGTTACGTCCAAGTCCACCCGCACCGAGAATTATAATTTTCATAATAATTTATCCTAATTTTATACTTAAACAAATAAATAAAAAATTTTAACAAAAGAACTAATAAAAAGCAATGGTAAATGTTAAAAAAACATTCAATTTTATTAAAAAACAGGGTCTTTTATCATAGGGGGTTGAAATATAGTTTAAAATATGGTACCATTATAAAAATGTTCGATTTTGTTTGTTTAGAACATGACGATTACTTAATATAATTATTGAACCTTTCAGACACAAATAAAAAATAATGAATGTTACGAATGCAGATAAAAATTTTTATAAAAATTTTATTAAAGATTTTTTACCGAAAAAAATCATTGATATTCATACACATATCTGGAGAAAAACAGACCATTCTAAAAATTTTCAAAATGATAGAAGTGTTTCCTGGCCTATGCTGGTAGCTGATGAAAATCCTATAGAACAATTACTGGAAACGTACAAAATTCTTTTACCGGAGACCGAAGTAACACCTCTTGTTTTTGGCTATGTTCCGTGTGATTTTGATGAGTTGGAAAGGTTTAATAATTATGTAAGTAAAGTATCATCAGAAACAAACATTCCAGGATTGATTTTTTCTCATCCGGAATGGTCAGCGGAAACACTAGAACAAAAAATTATTTCCTGGAAGTTCATTGGAGTAAAAAGTTATCTCTCGCTTTCAAAACCTGAGATTTCAGTTGCTGATATTACAATTTTCGATTTTTTTCCTAAACATCATCTTGAAGTTTTGGATAAACTTGGAATGATAATGATGCTTCACATCCCAAGAAATTTACGATTAAAAGATCCTGTTAATTTGAAGCAGTTAATTGAAATTGAAAATAATTATCCTAATATTAAATTGATTGTAGCTCATGTCGGCAGAGCATACTGCGAAGAAGATGTAGGAAATGCTTTTGAAGTTTTATCGGGCACAAAAAATTTAATGTTCGATTTTTCCGCGAACTGTAATTCCGTTGTTTTCGAGAAATTAATACAAGCGGTTGGTCCGAAACGCATTTTATTTGGAACCGATCTTCCGATATTAAAAATGCGCACACATCGGATTTGTGAAAATGGCAAGTACATAAATTTGGTGCCAAAAGGTTTATATGGAGATGTATCAAACGATCCGAACATGCGTGAAGTTTCCGATGCTGAAGCGGAGAAGATAACATTTTTTCTTTATGAAGAATTAGCGGCTTTTTTCAAAGCGGCTAAGGAATGTAATTTAACAAAGAATGATTTAGAGGATATATTTTATAATAACGCGATAAAAATAATTAATGACGCAACAGTTAATTTAAGAAAAATCAAATGAAAAAAATGAAAATTGGACTTTTGCCTTTATATTTAAAACTGTATGATGAACTTGTTCCCGAAGCAAGAATAAAGTTTTCCGAATTTAATGATATTATATCAAAAGAATTTGAAAAATGTGAAATTGAAGTTGTAAATCCCGGGATTTGCTGCGTTGAAAATGAATTTAACACAGCAATCGCATTGTTTGAAAAAGAAAAAGTTGATGCTATAGTGACTTTGCATCTTGCTTATTCACCTTCACTTGAATCATCAAAAGTTCTTGCAAACACCAAAATACCGATAGTTATTTTGGATACAACGTATAATTTTTCTTTTTCGCCCGCAAATATTAATGATGAACTTATCATGATGAACCATGGAATTCATGGTGTGCAGGATATGTGCAACCTCCTTTTGAGAAACAATAAGCCATTCCAAATTGAAGCAGGTCATTGGAAAAAATCAAATGTTATTCAGAGAGTGATTTCAGATGTCAGGATTGCGAAGATGACATCATTTATGAAAAATATTCGTATTGGAATTATTGGAAAACAATTCAAAGGAATGGGTGATTTCCAGGTTCCGTTTAATAAATTGAAAGAAAATATCGGTATTGAAGTTGTTCAAGCAACGCCTGAATCTGTTAGTAAATTAATAAATGAACTTTCTGATGATGAAATAGAAAATGAAATTATTGCTGATAAAAAAACTTATAATTGCCGTAAAATAGATGAAAACACTTTTAAACAAAATATTAAAGCCGCGCTCGCTGTAAGGAAATGGATTCAAAAAGAAAACTTATCAGGTTTCTCAATAAATTTTAATGAAATAAACCAAAAAACCGATTTTCCGACTATGCCTTTCCTTGAAGCAAGCAAATCAATGACGCGCGGTATAGGTTATGCCGGTGAAGGAGATGTATTAACCGCAGCTCTTACATCAGCTTTATTATCAGAATTTCCTGAGACTTCATTTGTTGAAATTTTTTGTCCTGGTTGGGAAGAAGACATTATATTTTTAAGTCACATGGGTGAAATGAATTTGAATTTAACACAATTGCAACCGAATTTAATTGAAAAATCTCTTCCCTTTATTGATGGTTGTAATCCTGTTATCGGTGTTGGAACGTTTAAGGAAGGAAACGCGATACTCGTTAATTTGGCTCCTTTAGCAGGCGATAAATACAAATTAATAATAGCGGCGGTAAAAGTTTTTAATCCGGATGTAAATGATGAAAAATCAGATTCTATTCGCGGCTGGATTAAACCTCAAATCCCAATTACGGATTTTCTTGAGAAATATAGCGAAAATGGCGGAACACATCATTCGGCAATGGTTTACACAACCGAAATAGAAAAAATTGAAAAGTTCGGCAAATTAATGAATTTTGAAGTGGTAAAAATATGAACCAAAACTTATACATTGGATTTGATCTGGGAACCACCAATATAAAAGCTGTTTTGGTTGACGACTCATTATCTGTTCTCTCTGCCACGAAAAGAGAAATGAATTACATTGAACCCGAATCTGGATATAAAGAAACTAATCCGGAAATTTTAATGGAATCTATATTTGATATTTTAAAAGAATTTACTTCATTGGTAAAAAATAAAACCAAAATAAAAGCTATTTGCTTTTCCGGAGCAACAGGAAATACAATGCTTCTTGATGAAGCAAATAAGCCTTTGACAAATATAATAAGCTGGCTTGATACCCGGCCTGTAAAATCTTTGTTTTCAGTTGATGAAGTTTATCCTGTAACCGGATGGCCTGCTGTAGAAATTTTTCCGCTTGCGCATTTGAGTTGGTGGAAAGAGAATGCTAAAGAAATTTACGAAAAAGCGCAACGAATTGTAATGAACAATGATTTTATAACTTTTCGTTTAACGGGTAATTTTGCTTTAGATTATTCTACCGCAACAACTAGTCATCTTTATAATCAATTAGATAAATGCTGGCATAAACCTTTTCTCGATAAACTTGAAATTAAAGAGGAACAACTCTCGAAATTACTGCCCACAGGAACTCCTATTGGAAATTTAACAAAATTTGCGGCGGAACAAACAGGATTATCTGAAGATGTTATTGTAATAAGTGGCGCTTTTGACCATCCAACCGCGGCACGGGCTGTAGGAGTAAAAGAGGAGGGAGATTTATTATTATCCTGCGGGACATCCTGGGTTGGATTTTTTCCCATAATTGACAGAAAAGAAGCATTAAAATTAAAAGTGCTTATTGATCCTTATTTATCAGATGAAACAGGACATTGGGGCGCAATATTTTCTTTACCGAAATTAGGAATTAAGATAGATAATTGGATCAATAAATTAGCCGAGAATTATGAAATTCCCGAAAAAGAAAAATTTGACTTCTTTAATCGGGAAGCCGGTAAATCAAAATTATCCGATAATAGTTTGATAATAAATATCGAAGATGAACCTTCTAATGAAATTCTTAAAACAAATTCCGCGGCTGATGTAGCAAGAGTTATAATGGAAAGCGTGGCAAGAAAGTTGAAAGATGAAATAGATAAAATAAATACCGGAGGTATAACAACCAAAAATATCTCTATGGTTGGCGGACCTACAAATAGTAATATTTGGATAAAAACTATTTCTAAAATAACCGGCTTGAAAATAAACTTAGGCGATGGGGAATATACCGGCGCAATAGGCGCGGCAAAAATCGCGAAAATAAAATAAATAATAGTAAATATGGAACAAACTACTGAAAAAATCTGTAAATTCGGAATAATTGGCTGCGGACTTATGGGACGCGAATTTGCAAGCTCGGTTGCGCGTTGGTGCCACTTGCCCGAAATGGATATTAAACCTGAAATAGTAGCTGTATGTGATTCAAACCCTGATATTCTTAAATGGTACACAAAGAATTTTGATTCTATTGAACAGGTAACCTCAGACTATAAAGAATTATTATCCAATGATAATGTTGACGCGGTTTATATCGCTGTCCCTCATAATTTACATCAGGAATTTTACTGTGCCGCGATTGAAGCTGGAAAACATTTATTAGGAGAAAAACCATTCGGTATAGATAAAGCGGCTAATGATGTAATAACAGAGTGTATAAACAAACATCCTAATGTTTTTGTACGCTGTTCAAGCGAATCACCGTTTTTCCCGGCTTTGCAAAAAGTCGGTAAAATGATAGAGGAGGATGTTTTTGGCACTATTCTTGAAGTTAACAGCGGATTTTTGCATTC
>QMOL01000002.1 GCA_003648225.1 Chlamydiota bacterium | reverse complement strand
TCTGTGAATCACGTTTATTTTATCATTCGCAGCAATGAGGCTATCAATGATCTCTCCTGTTCCGTCCGGGGATCCATCATCTACGAATAATATATCAACGTTATCGTAAGTTGAGGTAAGAATTGTTGATAATTTTTCAACGTTATCTTTTTCATTATAAGTAGGAATAACAATTAAAGCTTTTTCAGACATAATGTATAAGTTTTTATTTTAAATAATTAAATTGAATAATAATTAGTTAACAATTCCCACTCTTTTCCTTAGATTGTCCCGGCTTAAAATCAAGCAAATGACCTATAACACGTGTTCCGGCCATAAAAAGAAATTTAATATCCTGCCAATTACGTATTCCAATAATTTTTCTCAAAATAAATTTCGGGTTTATAAATGATTTGTACAATTCCTGCGTCATTTTCATCATTTGCTCATCAGTTAATTTAGATTTCATTACCGGCATTCTCATATCAAAATCTTCATAATCTTCTGTCAAAAGCCATCCGTTTTCTTTGCAATCCCGATAAAGCGGTGTTCCCGGATACGGAATGCAAATAGTTGCCTGCAAAGTGTCGATATATCCTTTTTTAAAAAGTTTTTTAGCAAAAGTAATTGTATTTTGAGCTTCCTCAACCGTTTCCCACGGATAACCAAGCATCACGGTTATGTGCGGTTCAAGCCCGGCTTTCTTGCATATTCTTGCCCCTTCCTCAATCTGAGCCGGAGTGAGTCCTTTGTCAATTTTATCCAAAGTTTTTTGATTAGCGGATTCAAGTCCATATAGAATAAATCTGAAATTCGCTTTGCTCATCAATTTATATAACTTTTCGTCCGGGCCATCGAAACGCATATTGCATCCAAAGACAATTTTTTTATGATAGCCGTGTTCTATTACAAGCTCACAAAATTCTTTCAGCCATGTTCCTGCTCTCATAGTGCCTGCATCATCAAATATTTCTTTAACCGGATAATTTTCGATGATATGTTTTACCTCCGCGAAATGTCTTTTAACTGAAAATGATCGGTAAGTACCGGGAGGATTTAATGTATGATCCCAAACACAGAATGTGCATTTATTCCACCAGCAGTCACGTCCGCTGTAAACATAAGTTCCGGGAGTATATTTATAATTCCCGTTTTCGTAAGCGTAAAGTTCCCATTTAGTCAAATCGCGGTCTATAAAAGGTAATTCATCAAGTTTATGTGTCAGCCGGGCTTTACCCGTTGTCTTCAATATTTTACCGCCGGATGTTTTAAATATCTCGGCAGAATCTGAAGTTATGCGATTATGATTTTCAGGAAACCAGAAACCCGGAGGAAGCGATGCGCCCTTTTCAAGATGATTCATAAAATCAACAATCAAGAAATCATAATCACCACCGGTGATTATACAGTCAACAGGCGAATTATCAAAAGTCTCCTGTGGAAGGTAAGTAACATGATCGCCTACCCATACCTGCAACATATTCGGCAGCACATTTTTAAGTTTTTTAGAAATTTCCCAACATTTTTTAATAACCGGGCATTTAACTTCAAGGAGAAAAACATCAGGTTTGGCTTCAATTATTTTCTTTTCCCATTCATCATAACCCAATTTCTCTGCAATTCCGTCAAGCCAGATAACGTCATAAGCATTAGCGGCTAAATTACTTGCCGCATAAGCGGGTACCATCGGATAAATATATGTGGGTGCGTTGAAATATTGAAACTGCCGGTTTTGTGACAGCAAAGGCACACCTTTAGGTGATTCAATAGGAGGATATCCAACAACTATTTTCATTAGGTTTTGGCTTTCGGTTTAGTTTTATTTTGCACAATAGATATATTGTAATAATAGAGGCATTTTATGTCAATGCTCTTAAGGAAATATCAATATTTAATACACCGCAGGTGCGACTTACTCCCCTGTTTTCACATTGTCAAATTTACATACAGGAATCAAATGGCCTAGATACATTTGCTGACTCGGCAATCCTTTTCCGCAATTTGGCACATACACTAATTCAGCAGTCGATTTATCCCCTACCGCTGATAATGAGCGCCAGAACGGCAATGTATCTGAACTGTATGTGGGATTTTTAACAACTTCTCCTTTCTCGCCATCTTTTACAAGCCATCCTATTTCATTTGCAAAATGGAATTGTTCGCGATTTGAACCAATCGACCAGGAACGGGCTCCATCTAAGACGATTCCACTTTCAGTTGAAGTAATAATATCATTAAGCGAGCCATCATTTCCAGGATCAATATTTATATTTGTCATTCTTTCAAGCGGAATACGATTGAAATTCGACGCGCGGGCACAACCACCCGCTTTTTCAAAAATCTTTTCACCTGCTTTTTCATTCGCTTCAACAATAGTCTGTCGAGAAGTTATAGCGTTTTTTAAAATACCTTTATCAATTAAAACGGTATCCTGACATTCTACTCCATCATCATCGTATCCATAACTGCCTGGCGAATTCGGAAGTGTACCGTCAGCGCGAACAGTTAATTTATCAGAACCATAACGCAATTTCCCGAAATCTTCTAATCTTACAAATGAACCGCCTGCGTAAGATAGTTCATATCCAAGTATTCTATCCAGCTCAAGCGCGTGCCCAATAACTTCATGAGTTTGCAAAAACATTATACCCGGTAAAAGTATTACCGAGCGAGTATCTTTAGGTGCCGATTCGGCAACAAGAATTTGTGAAAGTTCATCAACAATTCTATCAGCATTCTCAGGGAATTTATCGCCGCTTACAAGCGCTTCCCAACCGCGTGTTCCGAATCCGTCGCCTCCAAGTTCATAAGAGCGTTCCTGTGAATTACCATTTTTTTCAACGCCAATAACTTTCATACCTGCAAACGTATCGCAAATATTTTTTTCTATATGAGAGCCATCGGTATCAATAAAAATAATTTTCTGTTTGTCGGATGTTACATAAGAAATTCTTTGTGCAACAATATTATGCTCCAACTTTTTATCAATCTTCCTAAGAAAATCAAGCTTTTCCGATACCGAAATATCAAACGGATCAATTCTTCGCGGAGAACTGTACTCTGCTGTTATCGGCTTGCGATTAGCTAATTTAACAGGAAACGAAAGACGATTTGATGCTGCAACAGCGTTTTCAAACGCTGATCCGAAAAGCGCCGGTAAGTTTTCCGTTAATGATG
The DNA here is from genome assembly GCA_003648225.1 of Chlamydiota bacterium. Taxonomy (GTDB): domain Bacteria; phylum Auribacterota; class UBA3054; order UBA3054; family B51-G9; genus B51-G9. The sequence continues at coordinate 30,824 of QMOL01000002.1, read as the reverse complement.
ATGACGCAAACCCCCAAGCACCGTTGTATAACACTCTCACTCCTATTCCGGTTGTCGCGGAACTTCTACACTCTTTTAAATTTCCCTGCAAAAAAGTTATTGATTCGGTTTCACGTGAAGGATAAAATCTTGCATCAGCGTATTCGGCGCCTTTTTTCTTAAGATTTGCCAATTCGACTTTGATTTTTTGGGTTATGTTCATTATATTTAGTGATTTTATGATTGATATGATTTTTCTATAATTAAATTTTTAAATACTTTAGTCGCCGGAATTGGGCTTCACAATAAATTTGACTTTAAGGTCAAATTTGCCCAAAACTTATCAAATCCCGGCACAGTCAGGATAGAACATCTGCTCAGCATAAGCCATTTGAAAATCCGGGTCGGCTGCTAATTCAATATGTTCTGCTTCTTTAGCAATTTTTTCCACACGCTTTCTTTCTTTTTGAGAAACAAGAACGCGCTTAGCTCCTGTTGATGCCGCGTTACCTATAAAATGTATTTTCTCCATAGGTACATTCGGTATTAATCCTATCCTTCGAGCATTCGCCGGACGAAGATAATTCCCAAACGCTCCCGCGAGAAGAACGCAGCACACATCTTCAAGTTTTAAGTTTTCATGTTTCAAAATGAGATCACAAGCTGTTGCTACCGCGGCTTTAGCGAGTTGTAATTCTCTCAAATCGCGTTGAGTAATATAAATTTTTTTCGGTTCAACGTTATTTTTAATATATTTGTCTGTATCCGGATCAAATAACAAAAACGCGTTTTCACCATCTTGATTAATTATACGTTTTGTCAGCCAATCAGGCATTCCATCAGGCAATTCGTCAAGGTCATTAATTCTACCTGTGATATCAAGGATTCCCCTATTTAATAATTCTGCCGCAATATCAATAAGGCCTGTGCCGCAAAGACCAACCGGAGGCTGCTGACCAATTACATCAATAATCATTTTCGCATCTGTTATTTGAACATGTTCAATAGCTCCATTTGCGCCTCGCATTCCGGCGGATATTCTGGCACCTTCAAATGCAGGACCTGCCGGAGCGGAAGTGGTTGTCCATCCGTTTTTATTTCCGAGAGCCACTTCACCATTTGTGCCGATATCGATAATCAGCTGCTTTTTTGAAGATTCATCCATATCTGTGGAGAGCATACAAGCAACGGTGTCCCCACCAACAAAACCGGAGATCACAGGGAAACTGTATAGTTTTGTTTTAGAGTCGATTTTTATACCGGTTTCCTCCGCGTAAATATTTTTTGCTTTCGTATAACTCGGCTCAAAAGGAAGATGAGCCATGTTTTCCATTGACTCCTTGTGCAATGAATGAAGCATAACCGTATTGCCGGTTAACACAATTTCAGCGATTTTATCAGGTGGAATTTTACTTTCGCCTAAAACATCTTCGATAATTTTGTTTATTGTGGCGACAAGCTCGGAATTCAACTCATCAAGTCCTGCTCCGTTTATAGAATGACTTATTCTTGAAATAACATCAGCACCATATTTTTGCTGACCATTTAAATACGATGACACACCAACAGTTTGACCGGTGTGGTAATCGACAAGGGAACCAACAACAGTTGTGGTTCCAATATCAAACGCGAATCCGTAAGGCTTATCTTCAGAAAAATTCGATGATAATTTAAGTGGACTTTCTCCAGTTCCTTTTGTTAATATATTCAGATGATTGACGCGTGACTTTTCCGGAATCGTTATTTCCGCATTGCAAATTACCCGCCATTGACAAGCAAGCCGATACCCGTTCTCAATTTCATCATCAGACAAGAATTTTTGATCGGCTTCTGTTGCAGGAGGGAGACATCCGCCAGCAAGTTTTATTTGTACTATGCATTTTCCGCATAATCCCATTCCATCGCAATACGCGGTCAAAGAAATACCGTGCCGGTCTAACGCTTCATGTAAATATGCATTTTCAGGAACTATTATTCTCCTGTTATCCGGTAAAATTAATATTGAACAAGTTTCGTGCATTTTCGTTAATTGTTAATCGTTATTCGTTAATCGGTAGTTGTTATTCGTAATCCAATGTTCAATTACCAATTGTTAGTATCGGTTGACCCGCTAACTCAGTTATTTAATATTCGGTTAATCAGTTAGAAAGTTCCTTGCTTCTTTCTTCTGCAGCTGAAATTGCTGTAAGAAAAGTAAAATTAACCTTGTTTGCATCAAAAATTTTTATCGCCGCTTCCGTTGTTCCACCCGGAGAAGTTACCCGCTTCCTCAATTTACCCGGCAGTTCCTGTCCCCGGATGACTAATTCACCGGCGCCACGAACAGTTTCAGCAACTAAATTTATGGCTTTGTATTTTGGTAATCCACCATCAATTGCCGATTTAATCATAGCTTCCATTAAATAAAAAACGTATGCCGGTCCCGAACCACTAACAGCGGTGATCATATCCATTAATTTTTCTTCAACGAGTATTGCGTAACCAACAGAACGGAAAATATCAAGCGCAAGAGCAGCGTGAGTCTTGGTTGCAACTTTCCCGCGGCAAATTGCAGTTGCACCACGGCAAACCACTGCCGGCATATTAGGCATAACACGTATTACCGGGGTTTTTTTAGATAAATAACTTTCTATTTTTTGAGTTGAGATTCCCGCGGCAATAGAAATAACAAGCTTATCGTTTATTATTTTATTTTTCTTTTCAAGAACTTCAGACAAAATCTGAGGTTTTACTGCAAGAATTACCACATCGGACTTTTCTATTAATTTTGTGTTGGAAGCCGATATGTTTATTTTATACTCATCTTTGAGCCAATTTAACCGCCTGGTATTAACATCAAACGCGGTTATCTGTTTGGCTGATACAATTTTAGAGGACAAAAGACCATTTATTAATGCTTCCGCCATATTTCCCGCGCCGATAAAGGCTATTTTTTTTCCTGTTATACTCATTGTTATTTTAAGGTTTAAGGTTAAGTCGTGAGTAGTTAGTTGTCGGATATTTGAGCTTTTGTTAGATAACGAATATATGCACTTAATAGTTTTACAGCGCGTTCTACTAATATACGACAATCAAGAAGCATATCATCAGTAATAAGATCTTCATCATTTGCTGTTATTATGTGATCAAGCACTTTTTTAGAAGAACCGCGAGAAATACGACAGTACTTAGCGTTATCTAAATAGTGAAATCGACCATCACCTTCCGCAATGTTTGCAGTTGTGGATCTGGCAGATCGAATAAGTTGGTCAGTTAATCTGTACCGTTCTTCTGCTGGCAAAATAGGAACAACTTTTTTTACAACGAACAGTCGAAGACCCCGACATGCTTTCCAGCATTCAAGTTGTTCAAAGTTTTGTTTATGAGTCACATTATTCCCTGCCATATTTTTACTCCGTTATTATTCCATATAACCATTCACCACTCACCGCGCCAAAGGCGCACACTCACTACTCACAATTCACAATAAAAATTTCACTTTTATTTTCCCACCTTCTTTTATAGCTGAAATTATATTATGCTTGTTATGAGTAACGTATACAGCTAACGCTACCGGTTCAGGCATCTTTTCAAGATCACCGATTATAGCGCGAAGGAATTCTTCGGTGTTTTCACGTGCCATATAAAAACTTTTCTGACCTTTAAAAGTTACATTCAACAATATCCCGCGCTTACCGCCCGCGACGCCATTTACGAGTCCGGGAATTCTATCTTCACAAAGATGAGCAAGTCTTTTAAGATATCTTTGCATTTCTTTATAACCGGCACCTGACTGCCAACCTTCCCGATTCAGAAAAGTTTCTACCGCCTTAGAACGTTTACGTCGTGGAGATTCATGTTCAATTTTGTTTTTTTTAGTTTTGATGACACCATTTGTTTTGGTATTAATTACGACATTTTGATTTAAATTAGTTTTACTTTCTGCTCCTAAAGATATAAAGCAGAACACACCGGTTAACATAAACAGTTTAAGTATAAATTTCTTTTTCATTTTAATCAATGTTTTTAAAAGTTACAATTAATTTATCACCAATTGACCTTTCAACGGTAAATATGGAATTTGCCGTTATAGTATAATTTTACCATAACATCGATTTTGACTCAACAGCTTGCAAGAAAATTGGAAAATGGATATAATAAAGCCCGAATTTATGCTTTTGATGATTCGTGCGCCAGTAGCTCAGCTGGATAGAGCATCGGATTTCTAATCCGGGGGTCACAGGTTCGAGTCCTGTCTGGCGTACCATCATTAAGCACTCGTCTTTCCCTTTATTTAAGGCACATCCAGCCGTTTTTAGCATTCTTTTTATCGTGTCGTATTTTCAGCATTGAAAAAATTAACGCGAATAATCCCGCCACTAAATCTTTCTAATTATTAACTGAATATTAAATATTTATTAACTTATTAATCAGTTTATAAGATTTTAGTCGCCGGAATTGGGAAGGTCAAATCAATTGACAATCATTCTATTATTGACTATAATTTTATAACTTTGTTAAAAATGATATTTAGTACTTGACCAAAAAACCTATTTTTACACGCCGGGTATTTTGAACGATTGGGTTCTATTTAAAAGAGTTTACATTTAATCTTTACAAATGCTCATTTATGTCGAAACATAAACAAGACATTGAACTTGCCGTTGCTTGCACTCAAAACAACGAAAAAGCCTGGTCAAAACTCATTGCAACATACAGACGTGATTGTATAATTATAGCTCGGAAGTTTAATGTATCTTATTATTTTGATGATGTCTTCTCTGAATTCATTTTCAAATTACTCGGTATGCCGGGGCAAGTTAAAAGCGCACTTGAACGTTACGATGGTTCAACATCATTAAGAACTTATTTGTCGGTCATTTTCAGCCGCATTGTATTAAGTTATCATCGAAAAAGAAAAACAAGAGGTTTTATTATCTTTTCAGATAAGTTTGAAGAGTTGTATAAACCTAAAGGGGCTGAATTAATTGAAAATGAACGCAATGAAGAATTGACAGATGCAATTGCAATACTTCCGGCAAACGAAAAGAATCTTATTCAATTATATTACTATCAGAAATTAAAGTTAAGACAAATTGCAGAGATTTTCCAATGCAGTGAATCAAAAATCAGCAGACAGTTTAAGAAAATTCACGCAAAATTGAAAAATCTCTTGCAAGAAAATTAATCGGAGCGCGTATATATTAATGAATAATGGATAATGGATTATTGGATGAATGGGTTGATGGAACAATTAAACACTCAATAATCAATACGCCACAGGCGCACTTTTGAAGCAGAAATGAGCAATGTAAAAGTATAGAACAATTTCATAACTTGGGTGTTCCGTGTTGGTTGTTGGATATTGAGTATAAAGTGCAGTCGTAAAGACGCGACAGCGGCATTTACTATGTGTCCCGATTGTCGGGATAAAATGAAACGTTGCGCGTAGCTTCTGCTGCGCGATTGGGATTACTTTGATAAGCTTGCCCCGATTGTGTATTATAACGGGGATTTACAAGACAGACAGGAGAATCAAAATAAAATAGAATTGTGGTTTGAAAAATGAAAACAGAAAATTTAGAACAAATGCTGCACGACTATTATCGTGAAATTAGAAATCAACCGGCTATGCCGCCGGAAGAAGATGATATTGATGATAATATGCTTGCAAGGTATATTGAAGGAACTGCTTCACCGGAAGAAGTTAGGAAAATTGAAACTTTGTCGGAAACAAATAAGCAATTAAAAACAATATTACAAACTCTTCCATCACAAGACTTGAATGAAGAGCATCAAACTCAATCAGCAAACATTAAACGTCAAACGTCAAGTTTTTTAAATCTTTCATATTTTTCAAAACATACTGCTATTTCAATACTTAGCTGTGCGGCATGTTTGGTTATTATAATTACAGGATCATTTTTTATTGCAGGAAAAATAAAATCATCTTCCGAAACTTCGGAGTCGCAAATCACTCTTCGCGGAGTAACAGCATCAACCAATGTTTATCAGTTACAAATAACCAATAAAAATAACAATGTCGATTAATCACCATCCCGTAAACCGAAATTCACGAGATGAAGACCCGATAATTGCCATACGTTAGGCACTCGGTTGTCGTACCGAGGTTTGGTTAACGGCAGGCATTCGGATATCGTGCCGGTAATTGTTAAGTTTTAGGCACTCGGAGGAAATTTCTCCCGATTATCGGGACAAATTTGATTTGCAGGCATTTGCTTATTATTTTTTGTGAATAAATAATATTTTTTTAATCATTTTGGAGAAATAACTTTATGTTAAGATTTTTAATAAATAGGTAAAAACCTTCCGTGGTTGAACAAAGATTGTTAAAATTCGACATTGCAAATTTGGCATAACATTAGTACCAATCCTAAACACAAACAAAAGCTAATGATTTCAAAATATTACCAAATATTATTATTAATTTTTTTACTTTTCGCACCGGTATCTTTTGCCGAACGAGTAACAGAAGAGTTCAAAAATGAACTTAAAGTATTATATAATAAAGGTAAATTTAACGAAGGAAGAAACATTATACAAAAAAAACTCGATGCGGCTATTCAAAAGACAGGAACTAATGACGCCTACATTGCGGATCTTTACGATCAAATGGCTATGTCGTATTATTATAACGGAAAATATGAAGAGGAACTTCCTTATTATTATAAAACACTGAATATTCGTAAAACAATTTACACAAATGCGCATATCGAGATCGCGGATACTTACTACGGGCTCGGTAATGTTTACAGGTTAATCGGCGAATACGATAAATCAGAGCATTTCCATAATCACGGTATCAAAACAATCGAGCAGGCAGTTGGCAGAATAAATTTATGTACCGCTAATCACTTAAATAATAAGGCTTTATTGTATCATATTCAAAGTAAATACGCAGAGGCGGAAAAATTATACAAAGAAGCTTTTGATATTTATAAACAAATATTAAATACAAATGCTTACCGACTTACCGTATCAATGAATAACCTCGCTTCGCTTTACCGTTCAATCGGTAATTATGAAGCTGCAGAACCACTTTTAAAGCGCGCTTTGAAAATGCGAATAGCATTAATTGGAGAAAAAACACATGACACGTGTAAAATCAAAACAAAGATCGCGGGTATTTATTCAAAGCAAAAAAAATATAAAAAAGCTGAAAAAATATATTTAGAAAATATTGACTTTTATAATTCTCTACCTTACCCCTCAGAAGGCAAAAACTTTAATTTAAGAAATATTGCAAATCTGTATTTTCTTCAAAAAAAATACCTGCTCGCTAAAAAATATGGTGAAATGGCTTACAAATCCGCACTCGAATTCCATTCATTAAACCATATAGCTACTATGTCGGCTATTGTCTTGCTCGGCGATATTAATTTTAAACTCGAAAAGTATGATGTCGCGGAAAGAGAATATAATAAAGCGTTAAAAATCTCTAAACTTCTTTTTGGTAAAAGTAATCCGAATACCGCTAATATTATCGGTAAACTTGCAAGTGTATGTGTGAAGCAGACAAACTATGTTAAGGCCGTGAAGTTATTTGTTTCAAGCACAAAAATACTCGAATTATCAACCGTTACCGCCGGTGGAGAAGATTTTTCTAAATCACTTAGAAAGCAGCAGCAGAAAAGTTGTTCTGATTTTCTTGAATGTGAATTATTGTTGCTCAAAAACACTATTGATTTGGCTGACGTTTATGCTGAAAAAACATTTTGGATAACTGAAATCTCCCGGTCAAGGAAATTGCTTCAGCAAATCTACAATGCTACTGCTACAAAAAGATGTAATTTAACTTCCAAAGATAAAAAAAGAGAAAGAAGACTCATTGTAAAAAAGCAAAGTCTCGAAAAACGAATGCGTAACGAAATCGCCAAACCGAAACAATTAAAAGATAATAACCTTATAGCGGATATTGAGCTGCAACTGTCGGATGTAAGATCGAAGCTGAATAATCTTAAAACTGAATTTGATAATAAATACCCTCGTTATTCTGAATTGAGAAAACCTAAACCTATTACTGTAAGTCAGGTGCAAAATAAAATATTAAAAAATAATGAAGTCCTTGTAAACTACTGGATTGGAAATGAGCATCTATTTGCTATTGTCATTGGCAAAACTAATTTTTATTTCCTTGCCCATAAAATTTCTTCTGAAAGACTAAATAACCTTATTGCGAATTTTCGTCATACCCTTGAATTCCACGGTGCACTTTCAAAATTAAGTGATTTTAAATCTGCAAGTTTTAACTTGTATAGTCAAATTTTACAACCCTTTGCCGAGAAAATAACAAATGATAATCCCAAAACTATATTTATAGTTCCACACGGTAATCTTGCCGCTATACCTTTTTCGGCTCTTATTTCAAATACCAACGGCACTTCATTCTCAACATTAAATTATATGTTGAATAATGTTAAGTTTGCTTATATTCCTTCTGCTACGGTACTCAGAGCAGTCAAAAAAAATGAAAGACTAAATATTAACTACCATCTATCAACTCGTGCAAGCGCCCGGCGCTCACGAAGTAACACGCAAAGCGTGGTCATGCTTGAGACTAACTGTCAGTCATCAGAAAAACGTTTTCCGGCGCTTCTTGTTGGAGACCCGATTTACACAAAAGAGCAGGCTATAAAATCTAAAATATCTATATTTCTAAATAAAACTTCTTATAAAATTGCAAATGCTCTTGTTTCATTTGATATTACTCATAATAGAATAGCAACCCGATCATTGCAATTTGGGAGTAACGGGGACATATCTTTAAAGCCTTTACCTGCCACAAAAAAGGAGGTGGAATATATTTCACGTATTTTCTACGGCAACAATAACAAGCAATTTATTTATATTCAAAATCGAGCAAGCGAATCTATATTAAAAAGCCTGAATAACAACAGCGGTCTCAATAAATATAAATATATTCATTTCGCTGTTCATGGAATATTACCCGGACAAATTAAAGGTTTTGCTGAACCTTGTCTTGTGCTGTCAATTTACGGTGATAAAGAGAACGATGGTTTTCTGAAAATGAGCGAAATTTTTAACCTGAACCTTAATGCTGATATTATCGTTTTAAGCGCTTGCCAGTCAGGATTAGTTGAGTGTGGTGATGACGAATCCATTTCAGGTCTTGCACGCGCTTTTTTCTATGCCGGAGCGAGAAATGTTGTTGCGTCTCTCTGGAGCATAGATGACAAAGGGACTAATGAATTAATGAAACAATTTTATGAAAATTTAAATAAAAAACAGAGTCCTGTTAAATCATTATTCAATGCAAAAATTCAATTGAAAAGCTCCAAACAATTCTGCCATCCTTTTTTTTGGAGTTCGTTTATTCTCAATGGTAATGCGGAATAACTTCGATATTTTAAAACTTAGACACGGATTTCACTAATTCCCACTAATTAAAAAATATAATTTTATTATCTTACAGATAAAAAGAATGACAATCATTCGTTTTGTTATTAAATTATTTTGCAAATGCAAGAAAATTAGCTGGCTTGCGTATATATAATGAACAGTCATACTGTTCACAGTTGAAAGGTGAGAAGGTAATTACCTCTTCCCTGGTTGAGTAAGACTTCATAGGGCATAGTAGTGAGTGGTGAGCGGTTGAAGAACCGCAATTTGCCCAGCAATTTATCAGCATGCAAACACATGAAAATTAATCAGGCGGCAGCCTGATTCCTCAGCAGTGCCTGTAACTTATCATATATCGGCACTGCATGAGTCATATATGACGTGGACTTTAAGTAATCATTTTAATATAATTTAATAATTAAATTTATGAAATCAAATAAAAATATGCATAAAAATAAAAACATTGTTTGCAATTATGTTTCAAAAGTTTTGAGATTAAGAGAAAAATATGGTTGGACACAGGAATTTCTAGCAGCTAAAGCGGGAATAAGCAGAAAAACGTTGTCGCGTCTGGAAACAGGAGATTTAGGAGTTACATATCGAACAATGCAAGCCGTGTTCAAAGCACTTGGTATAGAAGTTTGTGAACAATGTTCCACCTGTCGCGATGAATAATTTGTAATCTATTATTTTAACCTGAATTATGCTTTTTAAAAATCGCAACTAAACAAAAAAAGGAGTTATGATGAAAATAATCTTATTATTAAGTATGGCAATGGTAGTTTTCCTGTCTTCGTGTGTTGGTCCTTATACAGCAACGCGTGAAGATAATGCTCTTGAAGTTACAGAAAAAGTTGTTTTAATGGACGACAAATTACAGGATGATATTACCATAACCGGATTACGGAGTAGCCGATTAGCAAATGGTCTGCTGAAAGTCGAAGCACAAATTAAAAATCAAACAGATAAATCTTTACCCTTACAAGTAAAAGTTCGCTTTAAAGATAAAGATAATTTCTTTGTTGATGAAACTAATTGGATGCCGGTTGTTCTCGGTCATTATGAAATCTATACTTTCGAGTCGAATTCTTTATCGGATAAACCTGTTGATTATGTGATAAGTATAAGATACGCGAAATAAAAAAATGCCGACACGGATATCACGGATATTCACGGAAATAAATAAATTTAAAAACTTTGCATTATATAAACCAAGAATTATTAAAATTAGTGTAAATCAGTGAAATCAGTGAAATCAGTGTAAAAAAAATGCCGACACGGATATCACGGATACTCACGGAAAAGAAAAGATTAAATTAAAAAAAAGAAATATAAAATCAGTGTAAATCAGTGTCAAAAAAAACAAATTTCACAAATAACAAAACAAAAAAATGAAACTATCCATTATAATTTTTTGTACGGTTTTTGTTCTAACAGCGAATTTTTTATTTGCGGTTAAAACAAATAAGCCTGCTACGCCATTAAAACAGAAATCAATTGAAAAAATAGTTCCTAAAAAAATAACAACCCCGAAAACCGATTCCAAAACTGCTCAAAATACTGTTCCATCGGTTACTAAACGGGTGAAATATAATATTGCTGTTCTGCCCAAAAACTGGTTTGAAATTTTGTTGAAAAGCGGAACAAGTCCTGTTGTATCAAATCTTACATTTAATTTTGATACTCCACAAGAAGATTTCTTCGATGATTTGGTCTGCGCGGTTGATGACACGGAAAAAGTTAATGTCATCGAGCGGGCGAAACTGCGATCAATTTTAAATGAGCGTAGTTTGCAGGATAACGGAATAGTAGCTTCCGATGTAAAAAATCAGGACAAGCCGATTCTTGGTATTCATTATTATCTTACGGCAAGTTGGAATAAAAGCGGAGATAATTTTATCGTTCGGGTACGACTATTTGATATTAGAACCGGAGAAGTTATTACCGGTCGTGCGCGAAAAGCAGACAGATATGAAACTATAGAAGCGGCAATTTCAAAAGTATTGAATCGACTTGGTGATAACGCTTGGTACGCGCGAATTATTAGGATAGAAGCGTATAAACCGGGTAAAGATGTTCTTCGTAGCGGAGCGGCACAAGGTGGTTTTATTTCCGATTCATCTCAAAACAAGGAAGAGTATGAACAGGAAATGTTAACAGGGAAAAAACGCACAAAAACTGTTATTAAAGTTTACCTTTCCGCAGGTCAAAAAGAAGGAGTGCTGAAAAACGACCGCTTCTTTGTTGTTCGGGATATGGGTGCAAATGCCAGTGCAAGAGATTTGATTGACCCGGAAACAGGAAGATCTCTCGGCCACGCGGAACTGAAAATAGGGTTGCTTCGCGTTACGGAAGTTTATCCCGGATACAGTATCGCAATGATAGAATCAGAAACGAAAAGAATACAGCGCGGGGATAGAATAATACCGTTTACAGGAACATTTATACCAAAGGACTTTATCGAATAATATTCTAAAATAGCAAAATTCAAATAACAAATAACAAAACTCAAAAGAGAGTTTTTTAATTTAACTTGGAGAATATTTATGAAAACATTTTTATTGATAAATATTATCGTAATGGTAATATTGCAAGGATGCGCTTCAGGCGGTCCGCGAACTACCCGTGTGGCTATTGATGAAGAACAAGTTTTAAACTCAGATTTAAAAGCTGATGATTTACGGGCAACAGTGAATAAAATGGCAAGATCACTTGCAGCATGCAGAGCACTTAATCCAACAGATGGTTCACAGCCAAAAATATCTTTTACAGGTGTTGAAGATAAAACATACAAAGGTGTTGATGCTAAAAACCTGCAATACAATATAAGAAAAAATTTACTGAAAAACGGATCCTTAAATATTGTGTTTTTGGATCGGTCTGCAGGAGTTACAAAACGAATCCTTAATGAAAACAGAATGAAAGAAGATGGGACGGTAACCGGTACAGCCGGAAAATTTGCCGGTGCCGATTTTCTGCTCGGTGGGTATTTATTTGAAGACAGACAAGTGGGAGTAGATAATCGAACAAGTTATTACAGATTATCATTCAAACTGACTGATACTGCTAACGGCGCGGTAGTTTGGGAAGATGATTATGAACTTAAAAGAATAGAGTAAGCCGCGCTTCCTAGTGCGGTATGAATTGATGAATTGATGGATTGATGGATTACTTTCTGAATTTCTAATTAACCTAATTGACCTAATTGATCTAAATAATAATCCAAATGAAAAAATATATATTACTTGTTTATTTTTGTATGAAAAATAAAAATTAAAATAGGAGTTTGAAATGAAAAAAATATTAGTATGGATCGTTGTATCATGTGTTTTGGGCGGAACAAATTATGTCGTTGCCGAGCAAAGTCTTGATACTGTCAGTTCGCAGGTTGAAACCAAAAGCGGAGTTGAAAGGACTTATGTCAAACGCGACGAAGCGTTTAGTCGCGGAATAGTAAATATTTTAACCTGCTGGCTTGAAATCCCCCGCAATATGATTAATGATAACTTTATAGTTTTGCCGGGACTTGGCGTATTAACAGGTGCAGTGAAGGGGCCTTTTTACACTCTTGGTCGGTTTGGTTCTGGTAGTATAGATTTAATTACTTTTGGCTCACTTGGAAATTCTTTTTATAATCAGGAAAGTTTTCCTGATTATGTTTGGCAGGCAGATTGGGTTGGTGGAGAAGAATAAAACAAACCACGAAGTTTTTACTCATGGAATATTGGGGGATATAACGTATACTCAGGCACAGAAACTACGAAATAACTTAACCGCATAAGAAAATATAAGTAAAAAATTTGTTCCGATATATCAATAAAAATGCAAATGAATTATCTAAAAAAAAGCTTTTAACTTCCCCATTAAATTAGTATCAAAAATTAAACTTAACCAAAAAACTATGAATTTAAAAATAATTACTTCTCTTTTTTGTTGTCTTATAATTTTCTCTTGCGGTACCGCGGAAAAAAAAGGACTTGATGAAGACGCTATTCTTGATACACATCTGAGTTCAACTGACTTGCGTTCCACATCGCAGCAAATGGCACGATCAATAGTTACATCAGCTAACATTTCATCTAATAAACCCACGATAATAGGATTTGCAGTTATAGAAAATCGTACCGGAGATTTAGATTTTGATTCTTATAATCTGCTTGACAAAATTCGACAGTTGATTCTGGAAAATAGTAACCGGAAATTACAGTTTGTTGATCGGGCATCAATTAATCGAATTGTTGCTGAAAAGCGTTGGAGAAAAATTAATAATGAGAACTATAAAGAATTGAAAAAATTGCTCGGTATTGATTATTTCCTTACCGGAACAGCTTTTTGTGATGACCAGAGCGATAGCTCAGGAGAATCAAAAAATTACAGACTCTCTTTTCGACTTGTTGATACAAAAGATGGCCGGGTAGTCTGGGAAGATGATTATGAAGTGAAAAAGTATCTTCCGGTGGAATGAGAACAACCAAAAAATACAGACACGGATATCACAGATATTCACGGAAAAGAAATTATTTAAATTAAAAAAATTATAAAGTCAGTGTAAATCAGTGTAATCAGTGTCAAAAAAGTTAGACACGGATATCACAAATAACAAAACAAAAAACAAATATGAAATTTCTAATATATATTTTTATAATTTTAATCTGTCTTAACGGATGTACTCCTCCGGAAACGCGGATGGGTCTTGATGACAATCTAATAATAGACACAGATTTAACTGTAACGGATTTAAAAGCTACGGCTCAAAAAATGTCAAGATCAATTGCTAAAAGTAAAATAAGTTCTAAAGACAAACCGCTAAGAATTGTCTTTATGAAAGTTGAAAACAGAACTTTTGACGATACATTCGATTCATATAACCTGCTTTCCCAAATCAGAAAGGAGCTTATAGCAAGTAATAATTTTGAATTTATTGACAGAAAACAATTCCCGGAAATAATAAATAACTTATCAGGAAGTGATTTGGAAAAAAGAAAGGAAATCGCTAAATTGATGAATGTGGATTATTTTCTTACCGGACGGGCTTATGCCGATTCTATTCGTAAAGGAGGAGGTCGGGAAGTATATTACAGATTGTCATTTCGACTTACCGATGCCAAAACAGGTGGGATTGTATGGTGTGATGATGATGAATATAAATATTATGGTAAATATGAACCAATAAACAGATAAATAAAATAATAAAAATGATAAATAAAATCTTAATAATATTAATTCTATTCTTACTGGCAGGTTGCGCGGCACAAATTCCAAAAGAAGCTGAAGATGCTTTCTATATGAATGATTTTGGCAAAGCCGCAAAACTATCACGTCCATGTGCAGATAAACTAAATAGAAATTTTGCTTTAAATAACGCAAAACTTGGACAATTTTATTTTACCGGCGGAGGATACGATCTCGCTTTCCTTCCGTTTTTAAATGCCGGGAAAGTGATGGAGCGAACCGTTACCGGTTCCGATAACGCTTTTTGGTCTTCCGTCTCCAGAGAAGATTTTAAAGAATTTAAAGGCGAGCCATTTGAACGCTCAATGTGTCATTGGTATCGCGGAATTATTCATTATCGCCGAGGTGATTATGAAAAAGCTCTTGCAGCTTTCCGTCGAGGAATTGATGCCGATAAAGATACTATGAGCTTAAATAAAGATGATACTTCCGATTTCTCTGCCGGCTATGTTATGGCGGCAAGATGTAATTATTTACTTGGTGAACCGGATACCGCAGATACTTATATTCAAAAAAGTAAATTTGTAAACGAAATCGAAGAAAAAATTGATGATACTGATGAAGAAGAAGTCGTAGTTAATGATGAAAATAATGACAACTATGAAAACAAAAGAAATGGAATAGATTCTGATAATACTATCTTTATTGTTGAATGGGGGGATAGCCCGCTTAAACAGCGAGAAAATAATATTAAAGATATATGGTCATGCTCGGCATTTGCAGAATATATTCCAAGAAGCTCTAAAATTGAATACGCTAAAATATTCGTTGACGGTAATGAAAAAATACAAATTAATAGATGCACTTCTACTTTTTGTCAACTTTCGTGTAATACAGAAAAAACTGCCGAGACAATCCAAAAAATTAAAATTGGTGCAAAATGGACTGTTAGAGTCTGCGCTTTCGCAGGAGCGTTTACAGGAGTTCTGATTGCTACTAAAGGAAACGGAGCCGCAGCAACAGCTGCAGGAATAGGAGCAGCACTTGTTGCCGGCGCGGCAGTACGAACCGAAGCGGATGTTCGTGTATGGGATTTATTACCAGAGGATATAGGAGTAGGAAGTCTTGACATTGAACCCGGATTTCACAATATTGCTGTATGTTTTTACTCTTCTTCTAATGCGGAATTACCTGAATGGCGGCAGGTTTATTATTATTATCCTATAAAAAAGGATGATAATTTAATTTATTGCCGAACTACTTTTGACCATTTCGGGAAATATAAATTTGAAACTGAAGAGGTTAGCAGCAGTATTGTTGATTCGCAAATAAGCTCTCGACATTATCTTGAAATTGACCCTGTTGATGAAGAATCAGATATTAGAATTATTCCGTTAGCTCCGGCTTTTTGGAAAGAGAATGAAGTAGATAACCTTACAATTTTTTAACTATGAAATACATAAAACTTTTTCTATTAATAATTATTTCTTTCTTAGGCTTCGCGTGCACAACTGTTGTTGAACGCGGAACCTTTGAACCATACCCTATAACTCCGGATTCCGCGCCTAAATATTGTTTTGACGGCTCACCGCCAATCCCGGATGCCAAACCATTTATTTACGGAGGGTGTGATTTATCTATGCCACGGGATGATGATGAAGAATTGATAAAAGCATATAAAGAGTTTGGGATAGTCTGGGAAAATCACGGCTGTCGGGGCGGTTGTAACGGATTGTGTGAAAATGGACCTCATGTCGCTTTTGGCGGTCATTGTTTAACTCCTCCAACACCGGGAACAAAAGAATATGATGATATTATTATGGGTATTGGAGTTACTAACTGGCTATATAATAAAAAGTAACGGGGAAAAGTCATGAGAGACAAGTTTAAAATATGTTATTTTATTTTTCTATTATTAATTTTCGGACAGGCAAAGATTGCTTTTTCAGAAGAGAATGTGACTTTAGAAACAAAATTCATTGGCGCTAACAGATTTTTATGGGGAAAAGGTTTTTATACACATCGTTTCTACAATATCGTAAAATTTCCTGAAAAATTATTGAGAGAAATCGATAACCCTTTTTATCCGTATTTGTTCGTTCATAAAGATAAGTCAGGGAATAAATACGGTGTTTTAATTGAACCTGTGGTTTATAAAAATAAATCAGGCAGGTTAGTTACAGCAAACTGGGACTTTCTTTTGGAAGATTTACACAAAATCCCAAACGGGTATATTTACAGACCGGCTAAAGAATGCCACTTTCGCGGTATTGATTATATTCCTGAATTGTATGATGATTTTGAAAATATGCTAAACAATGCTAAAGAAAACTTGTTGACAAAAGGAGAAATAAATGAGTTGAAAGGTATTTTAAATATGAGTAGAAAATATCGCGAAGAACAAATCGCAGGTTTTATCGCCGGCGCGGTTGCTTCATATGCTACCGCAGGCGGGCTGATTGTTAGTATTATTGGAAGTCCGGCATCACCGCCTTTTATAGTTTTAGGTACAATGCTGGTTGTTGAAGCATGTAAGTACGATGAAACACTAAAATATGAGCCTGCTTTAACAGAATATGAAAGACAAATGAGGCTTATTGATGATACAATAGGAGCGAAAGAAGAACAATTAAATATTCCGTTTAGAAGTGTTGACACAAATTTTATGGAAAATAAACCGAAAATGACTAAACTTAAAATAGCAGCAGCTATTTCTGTTCATACATTAAGAAATAAAACATCAAAAGTAAAAACTTATAAATATAGAGCATTAAGAAGTAGGGCGATGAGAGGAAAATCATATTGCCGTATAATTCTATCTGACGAAAGATAAAGCATTAACTGATATCCGGTTTCGGTGATTAAATACAATGTGCCGAAAATTTTTAACAATCAATAAACATTAAGGAGAAAGACTATTATGAACATTCTAAGAACAATTAAATTTTCTTGTATTACAATTATTACTATTATTATTTTTACAGGCTGTGCGGTTAATTATCGGCTTATGCCTATGAAAACTTATGCGGGAATAATTCCTAATTATGCTTCGCAGCAATCTCTCTTCGCTGAGGCTACATCAATCGCGGTAAAAAATTTGTCATTTCCTAAATTGAAATCAAAAAAAGTTTATATGGAAGTTGTGGGCTGTCTGCCAGAAAGCGCGCTTTATGATTATGTGGTTGACAGCGTTGCGAGTAAAATAGCTGAAAGTGGAGGGATAGTTCTTCCTGTATCTTATGAAAATCTACCTGTTTACAGCAAAAACAGCAAAATAGAGTTTGTACCCACTAAATCAATTATTCCTGATACGGATTATAGAGTTGTTGTTGCTCTTGAAACAAGTGGTGTTGATAAACTTACAAAGGGATCATCTATTCTTTGGGGACTTTTGGGAAGTCCTGATGTTTATTACGAAGGGATTATAAAAATCAGAGTTACCGCGTATCCAAGAAAAGATGGCTTGCCGTCTATTGTTAAAAGAGGAACCGGAGAAGTATCCAGGCTTGTAAGTGGGAAGAGCGATGCTCTTGTACACTATAAATCGGAAGATATTTCTGTAAAGTAAAATAATATAACTTTAACTTAAGGAGAGAATTATGAATGACAAAAAGAAAAAAACATTAAGATTGTTTGTAACATTAACAGCTTTAACAGCTATAATTTTTATTACCGGCTGCACATATCCAACTTATCAACGACATGCAACGTACAATTATGACGGTAATGGAAAATTATTAAATTCAACAGTAACTGTTGGTGTTGTACAGAAAGATCCCGATGCCCATCCTTTGCTAAGAGTCTTTAAAAATGTAAAACCTTAAAATTAGCTAATAATAAACAGACGAGAGAAAAAATGACAACACGAAAAAAAATAATATCAAGTATAGTAATAGCATTTATTTTGACCATTAGCAGTGCATGGGCAAATCAAACAACAAATGATGTCGATGAAAAAGTAAGTGCTGGATGGACACCGATGCAAATTTCTATATGGGATAATCTACGATGGCTGCACGCTTTCCCGACTAACTATAACATATACGGCATGCGGCTATCTATGCCGTGGGGAGGCAAGGATGTTAATATGTATGGCATTGATTTTGGAGGAGTAGCTTTTTCCAAACGTCTCATGGGTATTGCTTTTGGCGGTTTAGCGGCAGGTGGCAATGATGTTAGTGGTGTAGCTCTTGGCGGTTTAGCGGCAGGTGGCGATGAAAATGTTAGTGGTGTGGCGGTTGGCGGTTTAATGGCAGGTAGTGGTAGAAATTTTACCGGTGTAGCTCTTAGCGGTGGGATGGCAATGGGTGAGGGTGTCGGTGTGGTATTCGGTGGTTTAATGGCAGGTGGTGGTGAATTAACCGGTGCAGTATTTGGTGGTTTAGTGGCTGGTGCTAATAAAATAAATGGCGGGATGATAGGCGGCTTAGCAAATTTCAGTGGAGAAGTAAATGGCCTACAATGCGCGGGGCTTTGGAATGAGGCAGAAAGAGTGAATGGATTGCAGCTTGCCTGCTTTAACCGTGCTTGGTCAGGATGCCAATTTGGTCTGTTAAACTTTAACAAAAGCGGTTTTCTTCCGGTTTGCCCTGTTCTAAACTTTGATACAGCGACTTCAACTAATCTTTCAGAAGTACCCTATTTAACCGATCAGGCAAAATGGACAGCGTTACAGTTTGGCGTTGGGAGTTTAAATAAAAAATCATCAGGATCCTTATATCCAGAGAAAACTGATGTTAGGGGTTTGCAATTGTGCATGCCGTACTCCTATAATAGCAATATCTTCGGTTTAGCTATTGGAATCATTAGCACTTGCGAAAAACTTAAAGGGGTACAGCTTGGTGCTCTTGGCAATGCTGCTGATATTGTGAATGGTTTACAAATAGGAAGTATTCTCAATACAGCTGATACTGTCAACGGCCTACAATTGGCATTATTCAACAAATGTGACTCCGGATTTCAACTTGGACTTTTGAATTTTAATAAAAGTGGTTTTTTGTCTGTTTTTCCGATCGTTAATTTCGGCTGGGGAGATGAAGCAAAAGATAAAGCAAAAGATAAAGCAAAAGATAAAGCAAAAGATAAAGCAAAAGATAAAGCAAAAGATAAAGTGAAAAAGGAAGTAAAGGATAAACCCGTAAAAAAGTAAAAGATAAATAAAGATATTAATTTGTTGATACAATGAAAATGGTTGTCGAGAAATGCGAGGAAATTTGTCCCGATTTATCGGGACAAATTTTTTTTCCGGGGATTGGTTTATTATTTTTTACGAATAAAAAATCCTTAATACATCAATAAAAAAAGCCTTTTTAATTATTAATTGAATAATTGTCCGGTCTTAAGTTGCAATCGACAAAAAATGTCGGTTATGTTATAATAAATACTATGAAGACTAAAATCAAAAATAATAATTTTGTGGCTGTTTGTCATGGCAATAACGCTTACGCAAACGCAATCAATGTTCTCGAAAGGATAGATTTACCTGACTTATCCGGTAAAAAAATTTTGCTTAAACCTAATGCCGGACGAAAGGTTCAACCGGGAAAAGCAATTACTACTAATCCACATGTTGTGGCGGCAGCTTGCGATTTTTTTAAAAAAATTGGTGCGGAAGTTACTGTTGGCGAAGGAACAATTCTCGGTGTTACTCCATTTGAATGTCTCGAATCAACAGGTATAGCAGATGAAGTTGAGAAGCGTGGGATTCCCATGATTGATCTTGATGCCGCTCCGGCCGACAAAATAGAAATCAAGGATGCGGTTGTGTTAAATTTTGCGCGAATATCAAGTGCTATAACCAATTTTGATTATATAGTTTCCATACCGGTGATGAAGACTCACATGCACTGCGTTGTTACTTTGAGCATTAAAAATATGAAAGGCTGCCTGAAAGGCAGAGAGAAAGTCAGACTTCATCAGCTCCCCCAACCTTCAACTCCCGTAAATGAAAAAACACTTGACCTTGCAATCGCTGACCTTTCAACAGTTCTCATTCCTGATATCGTTTTAATTGATGGTTCATTAGGCTTGGAGGGACTTGGTCCCAGCGCAGGCACACCGAAAAGAGTTGATGTAGTTTTAGCGTCAACAAATTGTTTTGCCGCCGATGCGGTTGCGGCAGCAATAATGGGAATTAAGCCGGAAGATATTCCGCATCTTCGTCTTACAGCCGAACGCGCCGGAGAATCGATTTCAATTGATGATATTTCAATTGACCCTTCAAACTGGCGAGACTGGATCAAGCCATTTGAATTACCGCCTAAGGAAATCAGTTTAAATTTTCCTAAAGTTGAGGTACTTGATTGTGAATCATGCAGTGCTTGTGTATCGACACTCACAATGTTTCTGAAGCGTAATTATAAAGACATAGCGGATTATCTTCCGTTAAAATTCGCAATTGGAAAAGGGCATGACGTAATCCCGGAAGGGACTTTGTGTGTCGGAAACTGCACTATAAAAAAATGCGGAGATAATAAATTAGTTAAAGGCTGCCCTCCGGTCGCTTCCGATATTCTTAAAGCTTTAACGGACAATTGATATGAATGCGGGAATATGGGAATCACAGGAGACATGTTGAGAGTGAAATTAATCACTAACAACGGGCCAATAATTATCAACTACGAACTATTACGTAATGTTTTTTAAGAAAAATAAATATTCTTCACGTGCGGAAAGTATTATATTAAGTCTTCTGGACGCGGGTTTTTCATCGTATTATGTTGGTGGTTGTGTTCGTGATTTACTTCGTGGAAAAATTTCTTCAGACATTGATATTGCCACAAATGCCTGTCTTAATGAAATAAAAAGGATTTTTCCAAAAGCGGCAATCATAGGTGAAGCGTTTTCTGTCGCGTTAGTCCACAGAATTGAAGTTGCGACATTTCGTCAAGATGGACCCTATTCAGATTTTCGTCATCCAGATTTTGTAAAGATAGTTCCGACAATTGAAGAAGATTTATCGCGTCGTGATTTTACAATTAATGCTATTGCGATGGATATTGAAGGAAAACTTGTCGATCCTTATAGCGGGAAAACAGATTTAGAAAATAAAATTGTCAGATTCGTAGGTGAACCGGATAAGCGGCTTTCTGAAGATCCCATACGCGCGCTTAGAGCGTGCCGTTTTGCCGCGCTTATTGGAGGTAAAATTGAAGAGAATTCAAAAGAAGTTATTTTACAGAATCATTTTTTATTAAGGAAAGTCGCGAAAGAAAGAATTCAGCTCGAATTAAATAAAATTTTGATGCTTGACAATCGGGAGGCGGCGTTGATTTTGCTTTCATCGCTGCATTTACTTGAAGAAATTTTACCTGAACTTGCAAAATCAATTAATGTGCCTCAAAAAGGTTATCACGCGGAAGATTGCTGGACGCATGCTGTAAAGGCGACCCAGGCGGTAATAAAAAAGGATTTAAATCTTCGACTCGCCGCTTTGCTTCATGATGTTGCAAAACCAACGCAACGAATAAGAGATGAGGATGGGATTGATCATTTTTACGGTCACGAAATTAAAGGCGTAAAAATGGTAGAAAAAGAACTTCGTTATTTAAAATACAGCTTGCACACTATCGGATATGTAAAAGAAGCGACACGTTATCATATGACGCGGATAATGTTTGTTCATGAGATGAAAGACGCGACGATCAGGCGTTTAATGGGCAGGTTAAAATATATATCTATCAGGGATTTGCTTCGTCTTCAAATTGCTGATATGCGAGGGAATTTGCGTGAACCCTACTCACTTGATGAGCAGATCAAGTTATTGAGATATGTTTTAAAAAGAATCAGAAAAATTGAGAAAGAGGATCACGCGTTAAAAATCACCGATCTTGCAATAAATGGAGATGATATAATAAAAATATTCAAAATTAAGCCGGGAAGGAAAGTAGGCAAAGCGTTACACTATTGTCTTGAAGAAGTTTTAAAGGATCCTGAATTAAATAAAAAGGAATCATTAATTTCGCTTTTGGAAAAAGAACGTCAGTTGAAGTAAATTATGAGGTTGATTGAAAAGCATTAATGATTCACTCATTATTTCATCTTTGCTTTACAGGCAAAATTATTTTTTCGCAGTGCCCACAATGTCCCGGCACATAACAACGATTGAACTGAGCAGCGGCGCAAAAAACAGGTAACCAAGCCGTCTGCTCCAGTGATTTTGTTATTTGTTAAAATTTATTTTTCACCACGGAACACACAGAATACACGAAAAAAATAAATTTCTTAACTCTCATTATTTTTTACCACTAAGGCACTAAGAGCACTAAGATTTTTAATTTTTCTAACGCTATTTCGGGAACAACTAATTGTTAATTGTATTATTTAAATCAATTTATTATCCATGGCAATTTCTGTATTAATTCCTTTTTTAACACCTGAAAGCAGTGGGTTAGTCATTGTCAAATCACCGAGCAGCAATCCACCGCAAAGAACATTTTTTTTGAAATAAATATTTTTATATGTTGGTTTCACATCGTTTCTGCAAGTAATTTGAGTATAATCACTTCCCTTTTCTATTCCTAAATCCCCGACTGAAAAAATACTTGTGCCGAAAGCATTCATTGTCGCGCCGATAACAGACGGTTCATATTTTACGCTGTCGCCCGCGATATGCGCGCCGGCGACTTTTCCTTGTTCGATAGCCGGTTCCCACAAGCCTGTAACGACATTATTAAAGGAACAGCAATCCCCTACCGCGTAAATATCGGTAAGAGACGTCTGCATTTTTTCATTAACAACAATTCCCCGGTTAACTTCTATTCCCGCATTGGTGGCGAGATTGATGTTACTTCTGATACCTGCTGAGAATATAACGGCGTCACAAGGGATAACGCCTGATTTATTAGTTGCAACGCCGCGCACTTTCATGTCACCAACGACTTCTTCGGCATAGATATCAGTTTTCATTTCTATGCCGCTTGCATTAATGATTTTAGTTAGTATTTCGCTGCCGGCATTATCCATTTGTCTTGGAAGGATTCTTGGAGCCATTTCCAGGACAGTAACTTTCACGCCGAGATTTTTCAGTGAGTTTGCGACTTCCAAGCCGAGTAAACCTCCGCCGACAACGACAATTTTTTTAGCGTCGTTTTCAATCAAATTTTTTATGGAAGTAAAATTTCTGAAATTTCTTAATGTAATCACTTCAGGCAAATCAGCTCCCGGAAGAGGTGGCACAAAGCAATGCGCGCCGGTCGCGATAATTAACTTATCATATTTAATTTTATTATTATTAGCGTCATATATTGTTTTTTCAGCCGGGGAAATTTTAGTAATTTCGGTATCAAGATGAAGATTTATTTTATTTTTTTCGTAATATTCATTCGGGAAAAGTAAAATCTCTTCCAACTTTAATTCCTCAGAAAGTCTCTTAGTTAATGACGGACGGTAATAAGGCAAATCTTTATCTGCGCTGTAAATGTCTATCACTGCTTTGCTGTTTCGTTTGCGAAGAGCAACGGCAGCGTTAATCGCTCCGGGTCCACTGCCAATAATAACGGTTTTAAATTCCTGTTTGGAAGAAAAAGTAATAACTTCTTCAGTGAATTCAACAAATGCTTCGGGACCCGCGCCGCAAACGGGGCAACTCATTGGCGGCAAAGCGCCTTCGAACACTTCGCCGCAGACGGTGCATTTCCATAGAGTAGCGCCGTCATCGGATTTACCGACAGGTTTCCATTCTTCGATTAATTTTCTCGCGAATCTTCTGCCGTAATTATAAGCCGCATTAAGTTCATCATCAGACGGTTTAAAGATAGCTTTCAAAGGCGGCTCAAGCGTTTTCATTCGCAAAACATTTAATCGCCCCATCAACATATCGGCAGCTTCACCGCTCCAACCATAACTGCCGAAAGCGCCGGCGACTTTTCCGCCATGAAGAACTCCGTTCATTTGAAGGATTAAATCCGTAACGGGCGGAAGGGCGTCACCGTTAACAGTAGGCGACCCGAGAAGAATACCGTCAGAATCGATCAATTCAGTTAAAACGTGGTCGTGTTTCGCGGTAACCATATCATAACTTTTAACATCCGCGTCAGAAACATCTGATATTCCATTGGCGATTTTGTTTGCTAATTCTTCTGTGTAGCCATAAGCGCTTACATAAGCGATTGTAACTTTCGGTTTTGCGTGAATAGCAGGAGTAGTTTCCTTACTCCATTCATCATATAAATTAATGTAGAAGTCGAGTTTTTCACGGAGAACGGGTCCGTGGCCTGGACAAATAGTTTTAATATCGAGGGGGGCGATTTTTTTCAAAGCGTTTTGAACATAAGGCTTGAAAGGTCCCATAATCGCGTCAAAATAATATTTGTAAGCGTCAACAAAATCTCCTTCAATAAGGTCATTGCAAACTTTGTCATCAGCATAATGACATCCGAAAGAATCACATGTAACTAATGTTTTTATCTTTTCTATGTAAGTGTAAATCGAATCCGGCCAGTGTAAGAAAGGAACTGAAAGAAATTTTAAATCATAACCACCAAGAGATATCACATCACTTTCAGTAACTGCAATTCCAGGAATTTCGCGGTTACAAATATCTCTGAGGAAGCGAAGCGCGATTGCAGAAGCTAAGATAGTGGCATTAGGGGTCATTTTCAGTAATTTTTCCAGCGAACCGGTATGATCAGGTTCAGTATGGTCAATGACGATATATTTAATTTCAGATAAGTCACAAACTTCCTGAAGGTTAGAAATGAATATATCGAAAGTTTTTCCTTTAGAGGTTTCAAACAAAATTGCTCCGTCATCGGTTTTCAACAGGTAAGAATTATAACTCGTTCCGTATTCAGTTTGCATTATAACATCGAATACTTTTAAGTCGTGGTCTTGCACACCGACCCAAAACAAATTATCGGATATTTTAACATTAGCCATTTTATATTTCTCCAAATATGAGGATTAACTTATAATTACTTTCAATTACAGTAGATATTATAGTATTTCTATACCCGAATGTCAAATAACTGTAAAAATACCTTGCGCGATTTTTTGATTTGAAGAGAATTTATTCCACTTTATTTTTTTTTAAAATTTTGATATACTTTATAAAGTAATTAGTTTCAACTCGTAACACTACATATTGTACTTATGGCAACATCAAAATACGCGGAAGCCGGTGTCAATATTGACACAGGAATGCAAATTGTAAAAGATATAAAAAAACAAGTGCGCGAAACATTCAGTCCCGCAGTTCTTACAGACATCGGTCTCTTCGGCGGATTATTTGACATCAATAAAGCGAATTCCCCTGCTCATCCAGTTCTCGTATCATCGATTGACGGCGTTGGCACTAAACTCCACATTGCCGCACAGTTAAATAAATTTTACAATGCCGGACGGGATATTGTCGCGCATTGCTGCAATGATATCGTTGTGCAAGGGGCACGTCCGTTATTTTTTATGGATTATGTTGCATCGGCCAAACTTGGTCCCGATGCTATTAAAGAAATAATTACAGGAATTGCTGATGAATGTAAAAACAACGGATGCGCTTTGCTCGGCGGTGAAACCGCTGAAATGCCGGGAACGTATGTCGCGGGACAATACGACTTAGTCGGTTGTATAGTCGGCGTGGTTGATCGTGAACAAATCATTGACGGGAAAAATATTTCTACAGGTGATGTGATTATAGGATTGCCATCAAGCGGGCTTCACACAAACGGTTATTCTCTCGCGAGAAAAGTTTTACTTGATGACGCGCGACTCGATTTGAATGTAATTCCCGAAGGCTGTGAAAGAACACTTGGAGATATTCTGCTTGAATCGCATCGTTCTTACACTCCCCTGCTTCTTGATTTGCTCGAGAAATTTAAAATCAAGGGATTGGCGCATATTACCGGAGGCGGCTTAATAGACAATGTGCCGCGAATTCTGCCGGAAAATGTTGACGCGAAAATTGATTTGGCAAAAATTGACATACCGCCAATTTATGCTTTGATACAAAAGCTCGGCGAAATTGAACTCGAAGAAATGTTCCGCGTGTTTAACATGGGAATTGGAATGACAATTTTTGCAAATGCAAATGATGCCGAAAAGATTATGGAAGAAATTTCCGCAACAGGATTGAAACCGGAAATAATCGGTGAAGTGGTTGAAGGAAATAAAAAAGTGATTTTGAAATAGAAACGGACTAAGCGGACTAAACGGACACGGCTGACAGAGAGGCGAAGTGAGCAAATCTAATCAATCATTTAAAAAAATGGACGGTGATGAAAAATTCTGCGATGGCTGTATTAACTGCTGTCTTTGGCCCGGCGAAGTTTTTTTTAAAGAAAGCGAATTGACAAAAGTTGCTGAATGTCTCGGGATAGATGAACGAACATGCGCCGACACTTTTTTTGATCTTGCCGAAGACAGAATTCGTTTAAAAACCAAACCGACCAATGACGGTCGATGTATTTTTGTAGATGAAAACGGGTGCCGCGTTTATTCCGCGCGCCCGAAGCAATGCCGCACTTTTCCTTATGAATGGCAGCGGCCGGAAAAGAAGCTAATGATGGAATGCGCTTTGTACAGGAAATTGATGGGAGAGATGGGCAAGCAGCAAAATAAATAATTAACCGTAAACCATAAAATCAAAACTCAAAAAATGAAAAAAATCGAACGAGCATTAATCAGTGTATCCGACAAAACCGGTATCGCGGAAATCGCGCATCAACTAACTAAGCGTGGTGTGGAAATTATTTCCACTGGTGGAACAGCTAAACTCTTAAAAGATGAAGGAGTTCCGATTACTTTAATTGACGATTATACCGGTTTCCCGGAAATGCTTGATGGCAGAGTTAAAACTCTTCATCCGAAAGTTCATGCGGGTCTTCTTGCTTTGCGTGATGATCCTTATCACAAAAAAGTAATGGATGATTATGAAATCCCCTACATTGATCTAGTAATAGTGAATTTATATCCTTTTGAGCAAACAATTACAAAAGAAAATGTGAAATTTGAGGACGCAATCGAAAATATCGATATCGGCGGACCTACAATGCTCCGTTCAGCAGCGAAGAATTTCCGTGATGTTACAGTTATCATTGATCCCTCAGATTACAAGCCGTTATTTGAAGAAATGGAGAAAAATGCCGGAGCGGTTTCTTATGAATTTAATAAACTGTGTGCTCAGAAAGTATTTGCTTCGACATCTTTTTATGATTCACTAATTGCGAATTATCTTGAAGAAAAAACTGAAGGAACAGAAATGTTTCCCCCGACACGCGCATTCGGTTACAGAAAAGTACAGGACTTACGTTACGGAGAAAACCCTCACCAAAAAGCTGCTTTTTATAAAGAAACAGTCCAATCCGAGCCCTGCGTTACTATGGTAAAACAACTCCACGGTAAAGAGCTGTCTTATAATAATTTTATTGATGTTGACGGAGCAGTAGAATTGTTAAAAGAATTTACTGAGCCGACATCAATAGTTGTTAAACACACAAATCCATGCGGAGCGGCTTGTGCAGAAAATATTTCCGAAGCATACAGACTTGCACGCGCGACCGACCCGATTTCCGCGTTTGGAAGTGTACTGGCTTTTAATCGAACAGTTGACAAAGCGACTGCTGAACAAATTGCTTCAACATTTGTAGAAGGAGTGGTTGCTCCTGATTACGCTTCAGACGCTTTAGAAATTCTTCAAAAGAAAAAGAATATTCGTATTCTTTTACTTGAAGGATTAAAAGACTGGGTGAAAGAAAAAGAACACATTTTTAAAGGATTTGTCACAAGAAAAGTTGTAGGCGGATTGCTCGTTCAGGAACGCGATACAAAAATGATTTCAATCGATGATTTGAAATGCGTAACTAAACGCCAGCCGACCGAAGAAGAGTTGAAATCATTGATGTTTGCCTGGAAATGTGTTAAACACGTGAAATCAAACGCTATTGTTTACGCGAACGGACTGGAACTCGTCGGTGTTGGCGCGGGACAGATGAGCAGAGTAGATTCCGCAAAAGTAGGCGTTATGAAAGCTCAAAAAGAAATTAAAGGGTGCGTTATGGCTTCCGATGCTTTTTTCCCGTTCCGCGATGGAATTGACGCTGCGGCCGCAGCGGGGATAACGGCAATAATTGAGCCGGGAGGTTCAATTCGCGATGAAGAAGTGATTACTGCGGCCGATGAAGCTAACATAGCGATGGTATTCACCGGAATGCGCCATTTTAAGCATTAATGAATTGACCTAATTGACCTAATTAATCTAATTGATCTAAATAATGACCAAACAAAGAAAAAACCAATTTGTTCATTTTTTTGGATGATTGGGATTTGATTAGAGCAATTAGAACCCAGCATACGCGGGTCAAGAATTAGAGCAATTAGAAATTTAATATTTTACTTAAAAATATGTAATATGCCCAAAAGAACAGATATAAAAAAAATTCTCCTGATCGGTTCAGGACCAATCGTTATCGGACAAGCGTGCGAGTTCGATTATTCGGGAACTCAAGCCTGCAAAGCGCTTAAAGAAGACGGATATGAAGTTGTGCTCATCAACTCCAATCCGGCGACAATAATGACCGATCCTGAATTTGCCAATCGTACTTACATTGAGCCTATTGACGCTAAAATGGTTGAGAAAATTATCCGAATAGAAAAGCCGGACGCGCTGTTGCCGACTATCGGCGGTCAAACAGCTTTGAATACAGCAATTGAACTTGCCGATAAAGGAATTTTAGAAAAATACGGTGTTGAGATGATCGGCGTTAATCCCGAATCCATCCGCAAAGCGGAAGAGCGGGATTTATTCAAAACTGCAATGGCAAATATCGGGCTTGATATGCCTAAATCCGGCTTCGCGCATAATCTTACTGAAGCGGAAGCAGTTGCAAAGGATATTGGTGCATTCCCGTTAATCAGCCGGCCTAGTTTTACTCTCGGTGGTTCAGGCGGAGGAATTGCTTATAATCAAGAGGAATTTGAGAAAATATGCCGCACGGGTTTGGATTACAGCTTGAGCAACGAAATTCTTGTTGAAGAATCTATCATTGGCTGGAAAGAATACGAACTTGAAGTTATGCGTGATTTGAATGATAATGTAGTCATTATTTGTTCAATTGAAAATATTGACCCCATGGGAATTCACACCGGTGATTCGGTTACTGTGGCTCCCGCGCAAACTCTTTCCGATAAATGTTATCAATACATGCGTGATGCTTCTATCGCGGTAATGCGGGAAATTGGTGTGGAAACCGGCGGTTCAAACGTTCAGTGGGCAGTGAATCCCAAAGACGGTCGGATGGTAATTATTGAGATGAATCCCCGTGTATCAAGAAGTTCTGCTCTTGCGTCAAAGGCGACGGGCTTTCCTATTGCGAAATTTGCGGCAAAGCTTGCTGTGGGTTACACTTTGGATGAAATATCGAATGACATAACGAAAAAAACTCCGGCTTCTTTTGAACCGACAATAGATTATTGTGTTGTAAAATTTCCACGTTTCACTTTTGAGAAGTTCCCGGGAACGCCGGACCAGCTCACCACTCAAATGCGCAGCGTTGGCGAAACAATGGCGATAGGAAGGACTTTCAAAGAATCTTTCGGGAAAGCCATGCGCTCACTCGAGATAGGTCGTGGAGGTTTTGGAGCTGATGGAAAAGACAAGCTCAAGAAAACTGATATTGGTTGGGAATGGCATGAATCTGAAACAGAAATTATTGATAACACATCAGAGATCAAACGACGAGTTTGCGCGAAACTGCGCCAACCGAATTCAGCGAGATTTTTCTATATCAGATACGCCTGGCAACTCGGAATTGATTGTGAAGAAATTTGTAATTTAACCGGAATGGATCCCTGGTTTATAGATAATTTTGCTCAGATTTTTGAACTTGAAGAGGAATTAAAAATCGCTGTGCCTAACTTTCCGGAAAAATTATTGCGTAAAGCCAAACAATTTGGTTTTTCGGATAAGCAGCTCGCTTTCATAGCCGGAAAAACCGAGTACGATATACGCAATATGCGTGAAGAAATGAATGTTAAGCCGATATATAAACTTGTTGACACCTGCGCGGCGGAATTTGAAGCTTTTACACCTTATTACTATTCTTCCTATGAGAACGGAGAAAATGAAGCCGTAAGATCCGATAAAAAGAAAATTATGATTCTTGGGGGCGGACCAAATCGAATCGGTCAAGGTATCGAATTTGATTACTGTTGCGTTCATGCTTCGTTTGCTTTAAAAGAAGATGGTTATGAAACTATTATGGTTAACTCAAACCCGGAAACCGTTAGTACAGATTACGACACTTCCGACAAACTTTATTTCGAGCCGCTTACTTTTGAAGATGTAATGGCAATTTATGAACAGGAAAAATGTGATGGGG
>QMOL01000001.1 GCA_003648225.1 Chlamydiota bacterium | reverse complement strand
TATGCCCCATTGATTAACAGAATTAGTAGTTTTATTAAACACCACATCTTTTTGAACGTTGGGAACCTGGCCAAGCCATTTTACTTCTTTACTTCTCAATTGGCGTGTGCTTGTAACGCCCCAATTAAGCAAAGTGCCGTCAGCAAGCACGGCAGAAACATAAAAAATATCCCCGGCGCGTTCCATTACCGGCTCGAAAAACAAATCCGCTTTTGTGCCGGCTGAATTAACATGTAGAGGATGATTTCCGGAGTCTAAAAGTTTTTGTCCGTTGGCGGCATACTCATATACAGATTTCGCTCCTTTAACCATCCATCTTACAGGTGAATTTAAATCGGGCGATTCAACTTGAAGGTGCCAGTCGGAAACGCCATTTGGTTTTGAACTGTTTGCGCCGACAAAATCCTGATTATCCTGCCCAAACCATTCACCGCCCGGTTGCCAGTTACTTCCTAAACCAATAACTTTCCAGTGAGCCCAACTGCCATCTTTCATAACGGCGCGCACAATAAATTGGTCACCGCCGCAAGCGAGAACAGGGTTAATAAATATGGTCATTTTTTCAGCTGACCAGTTAAAATCAGCCGGCATCGCTTTTCTCCTCTGAACAGTTTTTTCGGAGCTCCATTCATCGAAGCATCCCGAGCGAGTAAGCCGTGAACCGATAGGTTTATAAGGTATCCAAACATCTACTCTCGCCGGAGAGTCATCAAGGAAGGGGCTTTTGATTTCTATTTCCCAGTCGCGGATTCCGTCAGCTTCTTTGTTTTTTCTTCCAAGTTTGTCATAACCGCTTTGTCCCCGCCATACTGCGCCCGGCTTCCAACCTTCACCATTGCTGATAACATACCAGGTCAAAACATTATTAACATTAAGAATAGCTTCAACTTTAAAAACATTTCCCGGCCAGGCTAATAGAGGGTCAAAAAATAAATCAGCAGTTCCACCGGATTTTTTAACTTTTAAAAGGGGGTTTGACCAGTTAAATGCAGCGTCATATGGAGTGCGCCATTGACCGATATCCACCATTGAATACCAGAGTCCTCCGCTTATGCGCCAAGCAGCCGGATTAACGGAATTAAGTTTGTCGCTTTTAATTCTAATATGCCAGTCATTAATTCCGTTAGAGCATTCAACTTTTCCGGTACCAACAATGTCTTCGCTTGGAGCAATCCAGAGGGCGGATTCTCCGGCGAAAGTTGATAAAGAAAAGAGGAATGTAAAAGTGACAAATATTTTTATAAAAAATTTAGTTTTCATGATAGCAAATGATAGATGTTAAAAATTAAACTTTACTAACTTATTGTACTATTATTTATAATTTGTGTCAATATATATAGACACCCGGTTTTTATAATCCGACTAAGAAACGTTGATTAAAATATGGAAATATATTGTAGCCGCTGCCATCGGCTGCGGTCGAAGATCCGTATAGGCGGAATTAATTCCTACCTCAGCGAGGGCGACTGCAGAATGCATAATATTCGAAAAACAAAAAAGACGTTACGCTTAGCTTATTCCAAAGCGCATCTTCGACCCGCTGCGCGAACAGGGAAAACATTTAATTGTGTGAAAAGTAACGTTTGTAAGTTCGCGAACATAAACGTTCGCCGATGTAAAAAAGAATTGGGTGTTTTCTGAAAAAAAGCCCCGATTTTTATCGGGGCTTTTTTATATATTTTGAAAATAAAAAATTATTATTTTCTCTTTTTCTCAAGTTTTAATGTTTCTGTCGGTTGGTCGCACACACTCGGCGGTCCAAAATACTGAATTGGTCCCGCATCGAGATAATTTTCTGTTTCCGCCCATTCTTTTTTATTTTTGATAAGTTTTTTGTATGGATTACCTTTAAGCTCAACAAGAGCTTTTTTAATAACCGGTTTCGCTTTGCCGTGACGGCGTTCCATGTTCATCATCATAGTCAGCGGAACACCACCAGCGATCCATTTTGTTGCGGATTTATCTAGATTTTTTACACTTGACATATAACCTGTAAGACCCGCCTGGATTAGCGCTGCGGCACCAAATCCGAGTGAATAACAATAATCAGCGTCAAAATTTGACGGTGCAGCGCATCTGCCTTCATACCCGAAGAAATGATTTTGCGCGGAAAAATTTCCTTTGTATTTTTCTTTTAATTTAAGCTGAGTCAGCCATTCTTCCACTAATTCGATAAGCAGTTTTTCAGTTTCAATTCTGGAAACCTGAACATTGCCGTGAGGATCGCGATCCATTATCAACTGCTGCTGTATTGTCCACGGCAAAGAAGAGTAAAGTTGTGAAGTTTTCTGAGTAAGTTTTCTGTTTATAAATTGTGCCCGTTCATCTGCAGATTCTAATGTCTTAAAATATTTCTCTTCTTTAGCGAGCAAATCATTAAGTTCACCAATAAGTTTTTTAACTTCAGGAATAAATTCAATCAATCCTTCCGGAATAAGAATCACTCCGAAATCTTTACCTTTTTTTGACCGCTTGACAATTATATTAACTATTTCGCTAACGACTTGTTTCAGCGTTTTCTTTTTAGCAGCAACCTCTTCAGAAATAATCGTTATGTTCGGCTGGGTTTGTAATGCAACTTCTAAAGCGATATGACTCGCACTCCTTCCCATCAGTTTGATGAAGTGCCAGTATTTTTTTGCTGAATTAACGTCACGGCATATATTGCCTACAAGTTCACTATAGCATTTCGAAGCGGTATCAAAACCGAAGGAAGTTTCTATCTGATTATTTTTCAGGTCGCCATCGATTGTTTTTGGAACGCCGATAATCTGAATGCCTGCTTTTTCCGCTGCGAAATATTCAGCAAGCAAAGCCGCGTTTGTATTAGAATCATCTCCGCCTATAACTACGACAGCGCTGATTTTAAGTTCATCAAGATTCTTGCGTGTTTCATCAAACTGTTCTTTTGTTTCAAGTTTTGTTCTTCCACTACCGATAATATCAAAACCACCGGAATTTCGATAATCGTTCATTATTTTCGGGGTTAGTTCAATATAATCGTTATTGGTAAGTCCAGATGGCCCACCGAGAAATCCATAAAGCTTATTTTTTTTGTTCGCGGCTTTTAGCGCGTCAAATATTCCGGCAATAACATTATGCCCGCCGGGAGCTTGTCCGCCGGAAAGAATTACACCGACATTTTTAACGGGATGTTCAGCTTTCTTGTCTGCTTTGAATGTTACCGTCGGCGCGCCATAAATATTTTTAAATAATTTTTTAATTTGTGCGGCATTACTTGCGGCAGTAGTTTTTTTACCGGGAACAATGCTGATTTTCATTCCGCTCTTAGCAAAAACAGGCGGTAACTTAGGCTGATATTTTATCCTTACTTTTCTTAATGTTGATACTTGTTTCATTTTGATTTTTTTGTTATGTTATTCGTTTGTCGGGACAGTTAATTTTATTCGTTGGTTCCGCCTGGATAAATTTCTCCTGAACGATCGGGCCAAATTGAATTTTCTACATTTTGGATATGAGATTCTAATTAAATATATAATGTTTTCGCGAGGCGTTGTCGATATTCAGTTACAAGTGGATTTTTATCTCCAAGTAAATTAAATAACGAAATTAATATTTTCCGTGGACTATCTTTGCGAAATTTCCTGTCCCGCGATATTATTGTGAGCAGAGCTTCAAATGCCGCGGTATAATCTCCATCAGTCGCGAGGCAGCATGCCCATTTGAAATTAGCTTCTAAATCCGCTGGATTCTCCATTGCTTTTTTTGCTGTAATATCTTTACCACTACTCTTTTCGCATTCTTCAAGAATAAAAATTAAATTTTCTAAATCTTCTTTTTCCTTAAGAAATTTAGGGTCATTAATTTTCTCAAAATGTTCCCGCGCTTTTTCAACATCTTTATTAACAAAATAACATTTTGTCAAACCAAGATGTGCTTCCGACGATTCCGGATCATTCAGCAATACTTCTGAAAATATTTCTTCCGCCTTTTTATAATTACCCGCTTTTAATTCATCTTCAGCAAGTTTAAGTTTGTTTTGTTCTTCAACAGCTTCGGGTAATAATTTTGAAATGTACTGTTCAATAATTGACGCAGGTTGCGCGCCGACGAAATCAGCGACAATCTTTCCGTCAAGAACAAATTTTACCGCTGGAATACTTTGTATTTTAAACTGTGCCGCGAGAGATTTGTTTTGATCAATGTCAATTTTTACAAGCTGAACTTTTGGCACGTGCTTTTTTACCGCTGCCTCGAGGACAGGTCCCAGCGATTTGCACGGTTGGCACCACGGCGCCCAGAAATCGATAATGAGCAGAGTTTCTTTTCCGGCTTTTTCGATTACTGAATTAAGTTCAGCTATATTATTAATGTTTACAGTTGGATTTTCCATAATCTATTATTATTATTTATTATAAATTTTATTGTAAAAGTATAAAAAAAACGGCTGTTATTGTCAATAGTTGAAGAATTTTCCGATTATAGCTATAATTTTATATGAGAAATAAAACTCTGACTGAAAAATTTTATGACCGATCACCGGATATAGTTGCCCGGGACTTGCTCGGGAAGATTTTAATTCATTGTCACAACGGAATTTGCTGTAGTGGTCGAATAGTTGAAACTGAAGCATATTTCTCGGAAAATGACCCCGCTAATCATGCTGCACGTGGGAAAACAAAAAGAAATGCTCCCATGTTTGGCAAACCGGGAACTATTTATGTCTATTTCTGCTACGGTAATCATTGGCTCGTTAACGTGGTGACTGAAGAAAAAGGTAAAGCGTCTGCAGTACTCATAAGAGCGGTTGAACCGGTTGGCGGGATAGAAATAATGCGGCAAAGGCGCAAAGTAAAAAAAGATGTTGATTTGACGAATGGACCCGCAAAACTGTGCGTAGCGTTCGGAATTACGGGAGACCAGAATGGAAAGTCATTATTAAAAAAACCGTTAATTATTGTTGATGATGAATTACCGCCGCCACTCTATAAAAAAAGTAAAAGAATAGGAATACGTGCGGGCACGGAAATAAAAGGGCGATATTATATTCCTGGGAATAAATATGTGTCGGGGAAACCGAGTTGATCTAATTGACCTAATTAACTTAATTAACCTAATTTTTAATTGACCTAAAAAAGAATCAAAGTAAGAAAAAACCAATTTGTTCATTGCTTCTTATTGGATTATTGGGATTTCCTTAGAAATTAGAGCAATTAGAAATTAAAACATCGAATACAATATTCAATATTCAACAAGAAATTTTCAATATT
Source organism: Chlamydiota bacterium (assembly GCA_003648225.1). Classification (GTDB taxonomy): domain Bacteria; phylum Auribacterota; class UBA3054; order UBA3054; family B51-G9; genus B51-G9. Next base: position 31,380 of record QMOL01000001.1, on the reverse strand, counting down.
CAAGTTAAGAAATCACTTTTTTACTTTTACGTTGCTCATTTCTGCTTTAAAAGTGCGCCTGTGGTGTATTGATTATTGAGTATTTAATTTTTCTACTAATCCACTAATCCACTAATCTAAAATGTATTACTCCTGGGTAGAAATAAATCTAAATAATTTGCGCGAAAATATTAATATTATTCGCGAAAATATTCCGCATAACTGTAAACTTTTACTGCCTCTGAAAGCAAACGCTTACGGGCACGGGCTTGAGCCAATGGCAAAAGCGGCACATGAATTTGGAATTGACTGGCTTGGCCTTGCGACATTAAGAGAAGCGTTGGAAATTAAATCGTATGTACCTGAAGCAAGGATCTTAGTTCTCGGTCCGTGTGAGGCAAGCGATGTTAAAGCGTTATCTATTCATGAAATTACACCGATAATAGTTGATTTAGAAAACGCGTTAAAGTTAAATGAATCTGCTCGCGCGATGCATGTAAAACTTAAATGTCATATTAAAATTGACACCGGAATGGGAAGAATCGGTTTTAATTCAGAAAAAAACCTTAATGATATTTTTAAAACAACTCAATTGACTAACCTCGAAATCGAAGGCTTGATGAGTCATTACGCCGGCGCTGATGAAGATGATATTCGCAGCGCTATAGGCCAGATTGACAGATTTAAACGAGTGAGTAAATTTCTGAGGGAAAGAGATGTTAATATTCCATTAAAACATATTTCAAATAGTGGAGGACTTTTAAATATCGCTCACTCAGACTTTGATATGGTGCGCCCGGGAATTTTACTTTACGGAGGACTTCCGCCGGTTGATGGGAAGGTTAGAAAAGGTGTTCGCACAAAATCTATGCTGACATGGAAAACAAGTGTTACTTTTATTAAAGAAGTTTTTCCGGGTCAGTCAATCGGTTATGGCTCAACTTTTATAGCAGATAAACGAACGAAAATGGCGACCATAGAAGTTGGTTATGGTGACGGTTTCTTACGCGCATTGAGTAATAAAGCGCAGGTTTTAATTCGCGGCGACAAATATCCTGTCGTAGGAAGAATAAGCATGGATCAGACCACAGTTGACATAGGTCTCCATAACAGTATTAGTGTCGGCGATGAAGTGGTTTTAATGGGAAAACAGGGACTAAACAAAATTACTGTTCAGGATGTTGCCGAGAAAATGAACACAATTCCTTATGAAATATTCACTTTGATTTCCGATAGAGTTGAGCGGCGATATATGTTTAACGGAGAACGGGTGCACAAATATGTTTTTTCAAATTTTGGTATGATGGCAAGAAATATTTTGAGATGAGTCCACTAAGATTTAAATTCCCCGAAAGAATATAACGGGAAATTATATCGCATTTTTAACACTTATTATTGTTTCCCTGTCATTTCATACCGCTTTGCGGGTGGCCTTAACCAATTAATGATCGCTTTTGTCTCGTTCGCGGGTTTAGGATTTATTCCATGGTTATCGTTTTGTAGTGCGCCGTAGATTACCATTATTGGATTGTCTTCTTGAAAAACTTCATTCATATAATCAGTAAACCTTTTTTCCGTTTTGTGATGCGAAAGATATGTTTCAATTGCTGCAAATTTATCTTTCTTTGGGTCAGCGTTCTTAATTAGTTTTTTTAATTCTTTAATGTCATAAGTTGCTCCGCTTTCGTTGCAAAGTGTAAACCCTGGTATGCTGTAATCGTTTACCGCCGCCCATATTGGTGGAAAATCTGTATTTACAGTATTTGTTTCAACCGATTGAACGGCAACAATATGCGTGTAAATCTTATCGGTCGGGAGTCCGGCTTCATAAGCGCTTTTAGCGAGAAGTTCAAGATAATCATGAACAATTTGTCCGCAAAAATCATAAAACAATTTTTCTTTCGAAATGTTCTGTTTTTTTGCTTCGGCAATTAATTTTTTTTCGTTCCATCCTTTGTAATGCAGTGCCGCGTAACCCGATTGTGCCGTTTCCCATTTTTGCATCACCATGTTTGTATCATACATACAAACGATGGATTGTTTTTCGGTTAAGCATTTCCGATTGTTAATAAGGTGAGTTTCCCAGCCGATATTCAATCCTATAAACAAATACTCTTTCTTTTCTTTTCTTAATTTTTTCAAACGTTTTGTAATAACTTTTGCAATGCCGTTTTTTAGTTGCGCCGTCACAAATTTTTTAAAATGAGGTGACTCAAAACATGGATTCGCAGACGCGGTAACAAGCCAACTTCCCCAATTAATCCATGAACGCGGAACTTTACCGTGAGATTGTCCGTTAGTCGGGAAATTCACCCATTCGCACATTTTGGGATGTTTCCAATATTCAATTTCCGGAGCTTTTTCTTTTAAAGGTTGCGGTATTGAACCGAAACCATACATTGGATCAATATGAAAAAAGACAGGAACGTCATATTTTTCGGCAAGGTCAAATCCGTTATTTATTTTGTTTTGCAAATTAGAAATTGAGCGGGACAGCAAAGGAATACAATTAACGCCGAAGCCGAACATTCGTTTTGAGCGATTGTTATTTGGATCGAGGATTTTGACTAATTTTTTAATTGCGGGTTCAAGATCAGCAACATTAGTCATTTCAAATACGAGATATTTTTTATCAGGTAAATTTCTCTCCGGTTTTGCTTCAGAGCGAAGTTTAAGTGTTTTAAATGCTTTAACTGCTAAGATTATTAAGATCAGAATTATTAAAAATATTCTGATAATTTTTGTAGTTTTCATAAATTTTATCCAAAATTTAACCCGCAGTCAGGACATTCAGTGTGGTCAGCCGATAATTCGGCACCGCATGCCGGACATTTATTTTCAAATTCTTCAGGGGAATTGTTGATTTCAAGATCTTCACGGATTTTCTGTTCCATAAGTCGTTTTGCCTGTTCCGCGTTTTCTTCCGGCATAGTCACGATATAGTAGCCTCGGTTTGCATATTGCTGCCCCATCTTTTCCGCAACGTCCAACGCGCTTGGAAATCCGAGCTTGTCAAGAATTTCTATTGTGTATTTGCAGTCATCAAGTCCGCCGACAAACATAACGGCGAGATGGGAGGAAGAAGATGTATCATTCATGGCTTGTTGGATTGTTGGATTAACTTCATAATTGGGTGTTCCGTGTTGGTTCTTGGATATTCAATTGGATTAATTAACCGCTTTTTCATAGCATTGTGACGCGTGATATGAACTGCGAACAAGCGCGCCGGAAGCGACAGCTGAAAAGCCGATATTTTCTGCAATATTTTTATAAAGTTCAAAAGTTTTTTCATCAACAAATTCTTGAACTTGAAAATGATTTTCAGAGGGCGCGAGATATTGTCCGATAGTTATTATTTTACAATTAACTTTTCTTAAATCCTGTAAAGTTTTTTTAACTTCATCTGCTGTTTCGCCGACGCCGACCATTAAACCGCTTTTAGTCGGAATATCAGGTGAGAATTTTGCGGCGTGATCAAGCACCGCAAGTGATCTCAAGTATGAAGCTCTGCTTCTCAATTGCGGAGTTAATCTCTCAACAGTTTCAACATTATGATTAAAAACAGATGGCTTTTCGGAAAGGACCTTTTCCAAAGCTTCAATATTTCCATCGAAATCAGAAGTAAGAACTTCAATTCCCGCGTCAGGAATTTTTCTTCTTATCGCACGGATTATCTTTGCAAATTGTTCCGCGCCGCCATCGGGCAAATCATCACGCGTGACAGTTGTAACAACAACATATTTTAATCCGAGTTTTGATGCCGCTTCGGCAACCCGCTCGGGTTCATCTAAGTCTGGCGGCAAAGGCACTCCGGTAGTCACACCGCAAAATTTACAGTTGCGTGTGCATATATTTCCGAGGATTAGAAATGTGGCGGTGTTGTCGCTAAAGCATTCCCATCTGTTCGGACAGCCGGCTTCCTGACAAACTGTATGAAGATTCAACGATTTCAGCAAATCGTGAGTTTTATCAATAGATGCTTTAGCGGGAATTCTTATTCTTGGTAATGTAGCTCTTTTCTTTTTCATATTTTTTTAATAAGTTAAACGGACCAAACAGACCAAACGGACCAAACAGACCAAACGGACCAAACGGACAAAACGGACAAAACGGACAAAACGGACAAAACAGACAATTAATTTCAGATGTCAATTTCAATTTCAACTTTTATATTAAATTACAAAGACTTATAAATTATGTTTTTTGGTCTCTTTTTATTCATTAGTGTGCATTAGTGTTCATTAGTGGTTAATTTTTTCGTGGTTGAAATTTTCGGAGGATTCGTGTCACCATTTTAATCTTGCATTGTAAGTTAGTACAGTTTCCGAATTTTTCTTGACCGGAACTTTAAAAACAGCGGTAAACGCGTCTTTTTTTTCATATTTTTGCGAGCTCTTTAAAATCTGCCAATCGCATCCGAACGGTTCAACAACATTTACCACAATATCTTCATTTTTATGATTTCTGATTTTGATTTCCCAGCCTGTATCATAAGTGTTATCTCCAATTTTTTTCCAGGAAGTTTGTCTGCGTTCGGAAATGATGTCAAAAGCATCACCAAGCTTAACTTCAATCTTTTCGTTTTTCGGTGTATGGTCAATTCTATCTTCACCGACGAACTGATTATTACCTGAGGAATCGGCTTTATAAACTCTTACAGTGCCTTTTGGCAGCGGAATGCCGAGGTTATTAGTCTTGCTGTTCATAAATGAAATGAACACACCGATCTTTATGTTTTTAATCATATCACCGCGACGGTTTCTGTAAAAATAATTCTGACCGATACAGCGGTAAATCTTCGTAATATCAATCCCGTGCGCCTCAAGCAAAGAAATTTGTTTTTTCTGATTTTGTTTTAATGTTGTCGGGCGGTCAAGTGTGTACATATGATATTCGAACAAACTTTCTTCTTTAAAACTTTTTTTGGATTTGCGTGAATAATCCATTGTCATCATGTTAGACATCGGTCCACCTCCTGCCTGCATTACTCTTTGCACATCTCCGGCAACAAGTTTCAGTTGGGCGTTTTTGAATGTCGCGCCGCAATTATTATCAATTGTCACCCAACCGTTCAATCCGCATTTTTTGTCGTTTGCAGACAACACTGCAACGTAATCGGCATTCCATCTCATTCCCCGCGTCATATAATTTGCGACAATTTCCTGTTTCTTCGGGAAAAGATTATCAAGTTTCCAGATTAGTGTCGGCTCGGAAACAAGATTTTCCGGGATCGTCGGTAGTTCAACTTCTTCCATTCCGCGGTTTATAACAATTTTATTTCCGATTTTATAAATCGGTTGCCGATTGTTGTAACTTATTAAAGTAGCACTGACATTGATTCGTGATCCTTTAAAATCATTTCTTTGTATAAGGGTAACTTTTTTACCGACATATTTTTCCATCAGTTTAGCCGGTGACATTAAATCATATTCATAATTTTGTTCAAGAACTGTTAATTTATTCCCGGCGGTTATCGGGTCGATCTGAACAGTTTCCGGCTGGATTTGACTTGCTACTTCCATAAATTTTAAATCAACAATTCCTGTCGGCAGAGTCATTTCGCGTTCATCGCGTATGACACCAAAACCTGAATTATATATTGTAACAGCAATTTTTTTCTGGTCAGCAAGTGTTGATGCAGCAGAAGAAATGCTGCTGCCTTTGCTTTTTGTTTCGGTGGAAGTGTTGGCGTTACAGGTGCTAACGAGAAGAATCGCCGAAAGGGATAATAATGCGAATTTTTTCATTTTTTGCCTCTGGGTTTATTTATTTATGTGTTCTTGTGCTGAAAGTCCGCCGTAGTAGGATTTCTTATGTGGCATAAGTACTCTACATATTATACCAAAAAAGGATTTTCAAATGTTGTAGATATTTTCTTTAATTTATTGTATAATAAATACTAATATGTAAAATAATTTATTTTTCTATGTAACTTACTAACTATTTCTTATTATGAATGTATTAATTATCGGAAGTGGCGGACGAGAACATGCTATTGCATACAAAGTGAAAAAATCAATTCGTGTAAAAAAAATCTTCTGCACTCCCGGTAACGCGGGGATATTAAACATCTGTGAACCTGTTCCCGTGCCCGCGGACGATTATTCTGCTCTCGCCAAATTTGCTGAAGAGAATAATATTGGTCTGACGATTGTTGGGCCTGAAGTACCGCTTTGCGCGGGGATTGTTAATGAATTTCACAATAGAAATTTACAAATCTTCGGGCCCGATAAAAAAGGAGCTCAACTTGAAGGATCAAAAGTTTTCGCAAAGCGGTTTATGCAAAAATATGGTATCCCAACCGCGAATTTCAAATGCTTTGACAATCAGAAAAAAGCTTTGGATTATATCAATGAAAAAAATATACCACTCGTTGTAAAAGCAGATGGTCTCGCCGCGGGAAAAGGTGTTATAGTTTGTAAATCGAATGAAGAGGCGAAACAAGCCGTCAAACTTATAATGGAAGATAAAACATTCGGTGACGCGGGTAGGCAGCTTCTTATCGAAGATATGCTTTACGGTGAAGAAGCATCAATTCTCGCTTTAACCGATGGAAAAATTATTGTTCCGCTTGAAACATCGCAGGACCACAAAGCCGCTTATGATGGTGACCGAGGACCAAATACAGGCGGAATGGGAGCTTATTCTCCGGCGCCGGTCGTTACACCCGGAGTTATGGAAAAAATAAATAGAAAAGTTCTGAAGCCAGCCCTCGATGGCTTGAAAGCGGAAGGTATGGATTTCCATGGCGTGCTTTATGCCGGATTGATGATTCAAGACGCTAAAATTAACGTGCTGGAATTTAATGTTCGCTTTGGAGATCCGGAAACCCAAGCTGTTCTTCCGAGATTAAAAACTGATTTTGTTGATTTGTGTCTGGCTACGGCAACCGGAAAGTTGAGTTCAATAGAATTAAAGTGGGACAATCGACCTGCCGTATGCGTAGTTATGGCTTCAGGCGGTTATCCCGGGAAATATCATAAACATTTGCAGATCACAGGAATTGAAGATGCTGAAAAAAATAAAGACGTAATCATTTTTCATTCCGGTACCGATTTACGACACGGAGAACTTGTAACAAACGGCGGGCGGGTACTTGGTGTTACAGCATTAGGTGATAATTTATCCGATGCGATAGAAACGGCGTATCAAGCAGTAGAAAAAATTCATTTTGATCAGATGCATTTTCGATGGGATATTGGCGCAAAGGCACTTAATTAGAGAAAAAGCTAAACTTACAATAAATAACAAAATTCATAAAATGGTAAAACGACACAAAAAAACAACACTGAATGCCAGTGTTGATAAATTGATGAAAAGCATCGGTAATACCGCATTGACTTTTGATGATGTAACTCTGATAACACAATATGCTGATTTCCTTCCATCGGAAACTTCTCTCAAAACTCGTTTTACAAGAAATGTAAAACTAAATGTTCCTTTTGCAAGCGCGGCAATGGATACCGTTACAGAAGCAAGAATGGCTATTGCTATGGCAATGCTTGGCGGAATAGGTGTTATTCATCGTGGCTTAACGTCTGAAACCCAGGCTTTACACGTTGCTAAAGTTAAACACTATCTTAATGGATTGATTAGTGACCCGATAGTATTTAATGAAAATCAAACTGTTGATGAAATGCTGAAAATGAGGGAAGTTAAAAGTTATACCTTTATGGGATTTCCAATCGTTAATAACAAAGGAAAACTTACCGGCATTATTACCTCACGCGATGTGAAATTCTTGAAAAAAACAAATGTAATATTAAAAAATGTAATGACTAAAAACGTTATTACCGCTCCCGTGTCAACCTCTCTTAATCAAGCTTTCGCGATTATGACCGAAAAAAAAGTCGGTAAATTGCCTATCGTTAAACAGGGTAAATTGACAGGACTTTACAGCTATACAGATGTTCGTAATATCATTCAGGGAATTGACCCGCTAATTAATAGAGACGAAAATCACCAGCTGAGAGTTGCAGCCGCCATTGGGCCGCGTGACCAGGCGAGAGTGAAAATGCTTGTTGATGAGAATGTAGATGTTCTTGTTATTGATACGGCCCATGGTCATTCTAAAGGTGTAATTGATATGGTTAAATGGGTGAAAAAACATTTTCCCGATGTTGATGTTGTAGCAGGAAATATCGCTACAGGTGAAGCAGCAAAAGACCTTATGAAAGCGGGAGCAGACGCAGTAAAAGTGGGCGTAGGCCCGGGCTCGATTTGTACGACAAGAGTAATCACGGGAGTGGGAATCCCGCAAATTTCCGCCGTTTATGACGCAGTTAAAGCAGTCAAAGATGAAATTCCTATTATTTCCGACGGCGGAATTCGTCACTCGGGCGATGTGCCAAAAGCTCTCGTTGCAGGCGCAACGTCGGTTATGATGGGGTCTGTACTTGCCGGAACAGATGAAAGTCCGGGCGAAAAAATTATTCATCAAGGTAGACAATTTGTAGTCTATCGCGGAATGGGAAGCCTCGGCGCTATGCTTACTTCCGAAAGTTCAAGAGAAAGATACTCTCAACACAATATTAAACAATCAGATAAACTCGTTCCGGAAGGAATTGAAGGTCTTGTCCCTTATGCAGGCAGCGTTGACGGAGTGGTACAGCAATTCATTGGCGGACTTAGGTCTTCAATGGGTTATAATGGAACAAAAACAATTCCTAAACTTAGGAAAAACGGCAAATTCAAATGTATTACCGCTTCAGGCGTAACAGAAGCTCACCCGCATGATGTGCGTATTTCTAAAGAAGCGCCAAATTACAGAACAAGAACGATGCCGTAAAATAGTTGTTAGTTATTGGTTAATTGTTAATAGAACGAATAACGAATAACGAATAACGATTAACGAATATAATTTTGAAAAATATAATTATTTCTATACTTATTACCTCTTGTCTATTTACAGGAATTGTAAATGGAAAAGAAAAAAAACTGCCTGATAAAGTTGAAATGGCAATAGAAAATATAATTACAGGGGGAAAAGTTGATACTAAGGCAGTCGTGACTGATGATAATATCAAAAATCTTTATGATTTTATATTGTCGGCAGCTAATGATGATCATTTATGGCAGATAAAACCACGCCGCGGTGCGAAAGGGGCAGCAATTATTAGATCTTTCAACATTCCTTTTAAGAAGGTCTTGGAAATAAATCTTGCGTCTGGTTTATCTGATGCAGCTTTTTTTTATAATGTATTAAGATATTCAAAAAAAATAAATTTATCTCCTCAATCAAAAAAGTTTTTTTCTGAAACCTCAAAAAGCCTCAATACAAATGAATCATTTGAAACATCTTATCTGTCTGTTGAATGCATTACTCCAAATCTTCAATCAGGAGCTTATTATTCATACACAAACTCTCGAACAATTACGCGCGCGAATATAAACGGCACGGAAATTATGATTTCTATTTCTGATATGTTAGAACCTTCATCATTCAGTATGCGTGGTATCCCTGTTGGTCCGGTTGACGATGGGGTTTTTTATTACAGCCAAAAGCCGGGAATGAATATGCCTGGAGTCACATGGGTTAAATCCCAAATGTATATTTCAAGCACTATTTCTGTTTATATGGAAATGCCCGATAACAAAACTGCTGTGGCAATGTTTTCCTGGCAAAGCGCGGGATGGAAAGGGATGAATATAATTAAAAGTTATCATATTTATACTGTGCTTCAAAATACATTAAAAACTTTCAACGATGTATTTGGAAACCCGAAAATAAATGTTCAGAGCACAACAGATATAATAATAAAAATAAATAAAATGAGCCCAAAAACAAAAAATGCCCTGTATAAAGAATACTGTAATTATGTAAGAAAATGGAGCTATAAAAAACCAAAAGGCTTAAATCCTTTCAGAAAATCCGCTATAGCAAAAATCTTTAATGAAAAATCTCTGAATAATATGAAACAGGATTATAAAGATATTTTGATCATACAGGAATTTATTCGAAATTTACTCGGTAAACCTACATGGTCGGCAAAATCCTTATTAAAATTGACTTTTTAAGGAATTAAATAGTTTTACTGCTTAGATAATCGTAATTTATTTAAAGCGATAGTTATTTTTGGTCGGTCGTTTGTTCAACAATCTCATCCTGAACAGTTTTCATACTTATACTTTTCAAATCGCTTGTGTTAATCCAGGAAAAATAACCGTCAGCAAAAAAACCGCCGGTAAGCGTGTCAAAAAGCCCCTCTATTGCGCATATGGGCGTGATCGCCAAACCACACGCTGCGCCCGCGACTGTTCCGCAGGGGATTGTGGCAGGTAATAATATCTCGCTGCCTTTTTTCATAAAAAAATGCGGTACGGCTATACCGGCACCAAATCCGGCAAACATTCCGATTACAGGTGTTCCTACTCCTGCGAGAATCTCAATTGGTCCATAGACTAAATTTCCCGCGGCCCAATTGGTTGAAGTTTCAAATATCCAGGACCTGTTTTCGGATGCTTCGCATAAAAGAGCGCAATCTTCAACTATTAACTTTTTCCCTTTTTCCTTTGTATTAGGAGAAGCATAGGTCGAAGCAACAAGTGCTAACGCGACAAAAATAAATCCAATAATAAATTTAGATGTTTTCATAAAGAACCTCGTTAAAATGTTAAAATTATTTTTCCTTTGCCGAATATTATAACCTCGTTCGCTCATAAAGTCAAGATTTGGTATAATAATCAAAACTTTAACGGCTGATTCATTAAAAAAATATAACTTTTAAAATATCTAACATGGCCAATAATTTTATTCTACTTTTACTTTTCTTAACTTTGTTATCTATGGCAAATGCTTCTACACACGAAAAACTCCAAAATCCGGTTGCTCGTTGTGCTGATGCGGGAGCCATGAGTTATTGTGGCGAATATTTTATTAGTGGTGTTGGTTTACCGGGACAATTCTTAATATCACCTGATTTGGTAAATTGGCATGGTCCTGTTTCGTTTTTTCAAACTAAAGCTGCTTGGATAAACAGAAATGATGAAAAAGAAATGCACGCGCCGGGCATACGCTACATTAATGGAAAAATCCATTTCTATTGGAACGGTATCGGATATGCCATCGCGGAAAAACCACTCGGGCAATACAAAGAAATGCCAACTCGCTTTGACAGAGAAATAGATCCCTTTTTGTTTGTTGACGATGACGGTAAACTTTATTTTTATACCGTAAAATATACAGACGGAAATGTTATCTGTGGACAGGAAATGGCGGCACCGGGTAAACTTATCGGTAAATCCGTTTCCCTGATTTCAGCTATCCCAAACTCTTGGGAGTGGCGCGATTGGAAAGTTAATGAAGGACCGGAAGTTATTAAATATCGCAATACTTACTACCTTTTATATGCTGCAAATGTTACAAGTATAGAAATGGCAAATTATTTAGTTGGTTGTGCGACTGCAAAATCTCCCCTCGGTTTCAGCAATCAAACAAAATATCCATGGCCCGTTATGGAGCAAAGCGATGAACGGATTTTTGACGAAGTTGAAACCATTATCCCCTGGGGCGCCAACGGCGGGCCCAAATGGAATTTCACTACAAATCAACCCGCAGGAAACTGGATGATGCCGAATTTTAAAACCGATAAAACATGGAAGAAAAAATACGGCGCTTTCGGCTCGCCAATTCGGCAAAATTCAAGAATTCACGATGTCGCCACCTTGTGGAATTCAGATGATATATGGACGCGCCTGAAATTCACTCTTCCGGAAAAGTTCTCAACTAATCTTCAATTGAAAGTAAGGCATCTCGATAGCGCGGAATTTTACCTTAACGGAAACCTTGTTCATACTAATTTATTATGGGCAGGACCCAGACTCGTAAACCTTAAAGAAAAAGATATTGCAAAACTTCATCCCGGGGAAAATGTTATCGCGGTTCATTGTCAATCAAAAAGAAACGAAAAATATCTTGATATTGGTTTAATTGATCCGGGAAATAAAAAAGAAGATGACATAATCTGGAATACAGGACAACCAACGGTTTTAAAAGGTCCGAACGGCTTTGAATGGTTTGTTATTTATTTCGCGTTGTGGAATGAAGGACCCCATTGCCAGGGAATTAATCGCGTCTTCTTTTTTGATAAAAAACTTTATGTTGACGGGCCCACCGGTTCCAATCCTCAGCAGTATCAGCCTCCGCCCTATAAAGCGACTTTTTCCGATAATTTTACCTCACATAAAATGGACGGATTAAGTGATGAATTCGGTGAAGACTGGGAATATCACGGCGGGATCTGGTACACACTTGACAGCGAGGCACGCGTATCGAAAGACTGGCTGCATACTCAAGCTCCGGTCAAAGAAGTTTTCGCTCTTGTTTGTGCCGAACCGGCAGAGAATTATATTTTTGAACTGTGGACAAGACCGCTTAAAATACCGGAAAACGAGTGGGGGATTATGGCTTGGTATGCCGACAAATCCAACTATCAGAAAATTTATTTTTCTCCATCCAAAAAAGCTCTTATAAGCGAAATCTCCATTAAAGGTAAAATAAAAAAAATTAAGTTCCCGATGGGAAAAAGTTTTGACTTCTCGGCTTTCCATAAAATCAGATTCGAAAAAAATTCCGACTGCTTCACAATCTTGGTTGATGATGTAAATATTACACGTAATAAAAAGTTTAAAATACCTTTCAGAAAAAAAGGCCGACCGGGACTCCTCGCCAATAAACAGCAAGCAGCGTTTGACGGGGTTATTTACACTATCGGCTGGGATGAATTTGATAAAAAAATCTGCGGGTGGAAAAAAATGTCGCCAAACGGTGAAATCTCTGTCGATAATAACGGAATAAATCTAAAATCAGACGCCGGTAAAACCCTCTGCGTTAAAGGCGACCCTTCAGAAAATTACGAATTCTCAACTCAAGTGAAAATACAAAATACGAACCACGGATTACGGACCACAGATTACGGTTCTTCGAAAGCGGGCATCTATCCGGTTTACGTTGATGAAAATAATTACCTTGCAGCGTGGTTAAGTCCGAAAGAAAAATCTCTCGTCATTTCAGGAAAAAGAAACGGTAATAAAATAAAAAAAGAAGTTGTAAATTTGGAAAAATGGGAAAGGCTTTTCCTGCGAGGCAAAGCGCCTGAAGTGCCGGAAAACATAAAAATTTCCGCTTCGCATTGCTGGAAATATGATACACTTGATGCCGCGGCAGACAGTTTAATATCAAAATCTTCCCGCGAAAACATTCCTAAATTCTCTTTCTGGGACCATCGCGGAACAAAAGAATGGCTCCAATATGACTTTCAATCACCAAAAATTGTTGATTGTTCAGAAGTTATTTGGTATGATGACACTAAAGACGGCGGAGATTGCCAAACACCGAAATCATGGGAATTATTTTACAAAGATAATGCCGGTTCGTGGCAACCCGTAAAACTTAAAAAGAATTCTTCTTACGGAATGGAAATTAATAAACTTAATCTGGCTGAATTTGAACCGGTTGAAACTTTAGCCATGAAAATGGAAGTTACCGCAAAAAATAACAGGGGAGCCGGACTTTACGAGTGGACTGTAATTAACAGCGAAACGGGCGGCAGGCAGGAAGAAATAAATTTATATTTAAAGCGTGTTGGAATTATTTCTGAATTAAAAATAAATTTTGATAAAAGAAAACCGTTTGAACATCCGGTGAAATGGACTTTACAATATAAAAACAAAAACAAAGATTGGAAAAATGTTGAGACTATTACTCAGGCAAAAAATGAAATAAAATTCAAAAAAATCAAAACAGATCAGTTGCGGTTGAAATATATTGTTAAACCGGGATCGTATTGTCGCGTCGTAAAAACTTACGCAAAAGTTGAATGGCAGCCGTCATACAATATTCGTTCAGTAAAACTTTCTGATAAAATTATAATATTTATTGACGGGAAGGAAAAAATTGAAATTCCGGGTTCATGGGGGAAATCAAAAGTCGGCATCGCGGCGGAAAACTGCACCGCTGAATTTAACGGAATCACCTGTTTCAGGATTGAATGAACTTTAACCACGCCTGTCCCGATAGTGTAACTCATCGGGGAAAAGCACAAAAAACACGAAATTAATACAAAAGATTATGATCCTGTCAATTTTTCTGATTATTAAATAATTAATGGGGTCAGGCGCCAAGTTGTCAAGTCTACACTTGACCACTAGGGGGTCAGGCACCGATTATCAGGCACCGATTATATACCCAAGCAGAATAGAGGGTTCAATTTGACAAAAAGTAATCTTATGGTTATTATATTACTATTATTTAAATAATAAGTCGTATACTTATATCGTTATTTCCGAAGTAACGTTTGGAAAGTAAAAAAAATTAAATATCCAATATCGAATCCTCCAAAGGCGAACTTACAGCAGGAATATCCAATTTTCAAATAAATAAATTCGTGTAAATTCGTGTCAAAGATATTAATTTTAACAAATAACAAGATCATTGGAGCAGACGGCTTGACTACCTGTTTTTGGTGCCGCTGCTCAGTTCAATCGTTCATTATTTTTTCAATTTTTAATTTAATCACTGAAAGTATAGAATATTGAATATCCGTGATTAAATAAATATTTTGCGTTAAAATATTCATGCCTGCTTTTATTTTATTGCTTAAATTGATATAATAATGAATAAATTTGATTTGTACTCGTCAAAAAATTGATGCTCAAAATAAATGCCGATATAATCGGTTTAACTCAAAACTCAAAAATGGAGTAAAAAAATGAAGAAAATTATCGCATCCTTAATTATTAGTTTGATTTTTGTTGGAAATTCTTTCGCTGGCCTTGTTGGTAGTGATGCGCCGGAAATTAATGCTAAAAATTGGATTAACGCAGGTGAAAACGTCTCACTTGAACAATTCAAAAATAAAGTTGTAGTTGTTGAATTCTGGGCAACATGGTGCCCGCCGTGCCGTAAGGCAATCCCTCATCTTGTAAAGCTTTATAATAAAAACAAAGACGAAGGATTGATTGTTATTGGCCTGACAAACGAAAAAAAATCAACTGAAATTGATAAGTTTGTCAAAAAAATGAAAATGAATTATATCGTTGGTACAGGAAGTACTTCGAGTCAAAAATATGCTATTCGCAGCATTCCTAACGCTTTTGTTATTGTTGATGGTAAAATAATTTGGGAAGGACATCCTGTGGGTGGACTTGATCAGGTTGTGGAAAAGGCTCTGAGAGATAGAACAGAGAAAAAAGTTAAAAAGACTGAAACTAAAAAAATCGCAAAAAATAAAGTTAAGTCAGTAATTAAAGCGATGAAATAAAGATTACTTAAAAAATCGAATTTTGCAAAAGTAAGCCGCACTTTTAAGTGCGGCTTCTTATTTTCTAATTTTTTTCCCATAAAAAATTCATTGAGACATATCACCTCCGTATAATCATAATCAATAAAGGGAAAAATAATATAATAATGTAAGGCTCAGGTATCGCCGGACCCTCGATCTCAAAATATTCAAACCCAACCGTGTTAACGGAAACCATTGTATTTGTCGGAACAGAACTATAAATAGAGTGATTGGTATTATAAATTTCTCCCTGAACGAGACCCGTTTTGTTAATCGGATAATTTGTGGCGATCAATATTGAACTTTGTAATGAAAAATCAACTAAATCATAATCAACATAATTTAAAACAGGATTTGTACATTCCCACGTTATAGTATCATCAATATTAATTGTAGAAATCCAGCCAGGCGGGTCAATTGTAGAAACAACGGCAACGGAAGGAATGATAATTTTCAGAAAGTTTGTATTTCCACCGAAAAAATACGGATCAATGCCCGCGCTGATTTTGTAAGTAAAAAGTCCGCTGCCGTTATTTGTACTGATTACAGAAACAAGATTAGCCGAACTAATGTTTGAGAAACCGAGTGCAAATATTGCAATAAGGATTAATATAGTTTTCATTTTTATTCTCATTATTATGCTTTTAATTGTGTGTCCAAATGTGCGTCAACTTTTCCTAATGAGGTCTTACAGCCGAGTCGTGCGGTTTTAAACTCAAAAAGTATAAAAGTTTGTTCAACAATTAATTCATCCCAGATTTTTTATATTGTTAAGTTGTTGATAACATTTACTTATTATACCAAAAACAAGCATCAATCTAAAGCCAAATTCCAGTCAAATCCTACAGCCGTCAGAAAAGATTTGGCTATAATCATGTGACCTGTTTGGTTGGGATGAACACGATCGCTACACAACGACTGCGTTGGCCGATGAGTAAGATGAAAGTCAAATGCGGTTTGCACATTGACAAAAATTGCATCAAACTCATGAGCGAGTTTTTCAACTACCTTTCCATATTTATCCATGCGTTCGCGCATTGGGTCAGACAAATTCGTTTCGATGTAATAGGGTGTCATTAGTACAAGACCTTTTAAGTTTCGACGCGTCTGTTCCAAGATATTACGATAAATACTTTCATAAATGCTAATTGTAACTTGATTAGGGTTAAGATAGTCATCGAATTGCCGCCAAACATCGTTGATTCCAATCATTACCGAGAGCCAGTCGGGTGCTAAATCCAATACATCCGTCTGCCAGCGCGCTTCGAGGTCGATAACTCTGTTCCCGCTTATTCCGGTATTTAAAACTGTTATTTCGCGCGCGGGATAGAATGCTGTAAGAAGGCTATTAACAAAAGCAACATAACTTTCTCCCAATCCTATTCCGGTACCAACCGGTCGCGCGCGCCCGCAATCTGTTATAGAATCCCCTATAAAGAGAAGTGAATTTCCGTTTTTAATTTTCATTTTTTCCTTTGTTTTGAATTTATTTAGTTGTCTTTTACCTTTGAACTATCAATTTAGTTAATTTAGAAATGCCATATTTTTCACACAGCATTTTTTTAAACACTTCTATTCCGCTTGAAATGCTTTTCTTCCATTTAGATGAAGCAGCAGAATCTGAAACATCAGTAACAAATTTATAACATTGAAATTCAATTCCATGATGTTTGCAAACTTTCATCAAAGCGAATCCTTCCATATCTACCAGATTGAGTTGAATATCAAGGCCTTCCAATTGTTTTTTTTGATTTGTTACAAAAGAGTCTCCGGTTCCTAAAACAATACCTTTAGCGAGTGGTAACTCTTGATTCGAAAATGGCGTAACACCACGCGGAACGCCTAATGCCCGTGCATCCATATCCCTTTGTATGAAAGTATCAATATGGAAAAGTCCATTACTATTGTTTATTGCCCCGGCGGTACCGTAATTAATAACTAAATCAGGATGGTAAAGTAAAATAGCATCATAAAGTTTAATTGCGGCATTGACCTTTCCCATTCCCGTATAAACAACAGGAGCGAATTTATTCAAATCGGAACAGGAGGTTTCTGATTCTAATGCAACCACAATAATATAATTTTTCAAAACAATTTTTTTTGCATTGATTTTGGCAGGGAAAAATAGTAAACAGAGTAAAATTGACAAACAACGTAATTTCATTATTTCTTCTCCTTAGTTTTTTTATAAATTTATCACTTGGAAAAATTATACTTTTATTTTAATCATCGTCATCATCTATTCCTCGTAATTCAACAGGAATAACTGCCCATTTTGGATAAGTGGACTGTGAACCTTTCATGGCAAACCAGAGAATATGGTTGAGTAAATCTTCATTACAGGCATCGACTCGATCGAAAGGCATTGTTTCAGAAATTTCTGCATAACTCTTCATTTTAGGATCCGTTAGTGCAGTAGCAGACGGGTTAATTTGATTAAGAGGAACTTGATTTGAAACAGCCAGATAGGGCGTAAAATCAGGAATGTCCGTGAAACAATCACGCAGCGGTGTGGAACCGGCATCCATCTGATTTAAAGGTGGAAAACCAAGAATTAAACCAATAGTGCGAATTAAACCCGGCTGGTTGAAATGACTCGAAATCACTTTTTTGCGCTTGGTGTAGGGACTGACAACCTGGCAGTCAGTGCGAAATCCGCTGATATGGTCCCACCCTGCCTGAGGGTCATCCTCAATACTGAAAATACAAGTGTCCTTCCAAAAAGAACTTTTACTGACGGCTTCGATAATACGACCGAGAGCAAGGTCGTTATCGGCGACAGCCGCAGCCGGAGTGGGATAACCGGCAAGAGTTCCTGACGTATGATTGTTATGAACTGAAAGAATATGAAGATTTTCAAATTCCGCTTCACCACGTTCGCAAGCTTTAAGGTGATTAATAAAAATATCCGCACGGGTTTGGTCGGGAATGCTTGCTGCCCATGCGGGATAATTTGTCGCGAGAAACGGGGCTACTGATTTATGAGCAGGTTTTACTTTGAAAGTACACAACTTTGTCCCGTTAACGCGGTCAAGATAAAAATCGGTGAAAGATGGCTTCCCCTTTTTTTTAGGGTCGGTAAACATTGTACTGCCAAGACACATTTCACCGTAAACACGAACTGACTGCCCGGCTTTTGCTGCCGCGCTCCAAAGAAATCCTTGTGGTGACCAAGCCATTACATCAATATCATTTTTGCCCAAACTGTCCGGATAAGCTCTTGGCCAGCCTGCGAAACTGCGTTCAAGATAATCGTTAGCAAAGGCCGAAAGACACCAGTTATGCCCATCGGCGCTCAAAATACCTGAGCAATAGATATTATCTAAAAGAACAAAGTCCCGCACCATCTTATGAATATTAGGCGTTAATTTTTCACCGAAAATACAGAGAGTTTTATCGCCTTCGCCTTCAGTTATATCTCCTAACACTTGGTCGTAAGTCCGGTTTTCACGGATAATATATATGACATGTTTAAAAACACTCGGCTCACCTGACCGCTCAGGAACAGGAACGGCTTTTCGATTTGAACGGGGGGGCAGTAAAGCTCTCCGAACCACATCTATGCGGTAATTGTCAAGTACTTGCTCGGTTAATTCTTCAAGTTCATCTTCGTCGTCAAGGTTTGGCAAAGGAATATGTGAGATGGTTCCAAAATATATACGGGAATTAGATTTTTTACCTTCTTTTATAAGATTCGCTCCGGAACCGAAACCTTTCATATTTGAAATATGAATTGTGCGGCGCTTAGCATCATAAACAACTCCGGAAGGAAACCAAGCGGTTGGAATCATTCCCGATAAAGTTGTTTTCCCGGGAATAAAATTAAAAATAGCTAACGTATTTTGCGTGCCCAGACAAACGGCAAGTGTGGAGTCGCCGATGAAGGTTAAAGCTGTAGGCGATGCTCCAAACGGATCATCTGCTTTCCAACGAACAGATGGAGTTTCGATAACTTTCAAACTTTGAATATCAATAACGCTGAGTGTATCGTCATCAGCATTAGCAACAATAAGATAATTCTTATCCGGTGAAAATATCATCGCGCCGGGCTGTTGCCCAACTTCAATCTCAGCAAGAGAATTCCCCGTCTTTAAATCAATAACACTTACAGTTCCGGGAGCAACAAGAGAAAGCGGACCGGTAACCCGCACATTAACTCCCCGCCCTGAAGTTTCGGTTGCGTCATTTTTGTTTGGTCTCCGTCCCGCGCGATTACTGACATAAGCGATGCCGTTTTGAACTTTTACCTGAAAAGGAATCATGCCTACCGGAATACTGCGCAAAACTTTGCCGGTTGCGGTATCGAGTTCAAGAAGTTTATTAGATAAACTCCCGCAGACATAAAGACGTTTTCCATCAGCCGAAACAGCTAATCCGGCGGGGATTTCGTTGTTTCGTTCCGGAGCGGCTTTTCCCGGTAATTTCCATGTTCCGGCCGGGCGGACAATACCGTTTACCGCTACGGAAAAAACTTTAATACTTCCATTGACATTACTGAGATAAATTCGCTTCCCGTCGGGAGAAAAAACAAGTCCCGTATAACTTATCTGCCCGCTTTTATCAGGATTTATCTCATGTGTTTCCATTCTTTCAACCAAATCTTCTTCGCCCGGAAGTGAGATGAAATGCGGCGCATTGGTTGCGGGAAGATTGAAAATCAACAATTTACTTGTTTTACCTGATGTTGCTAAAAGCTTTCCATCAGGCGAAATCGATACAGTGACCGGCCGCATGCCGGGAAGCTCAGTTGTTTTTCCGGCCGGAGTTAGAGTTTGACTGTTTGGAAGAATAATGCGATTGGATTTAATGCCTACCGAAGCGGTTTCATCCCAATTGGATTTTTCTGGAATTATTTTAGATTTTATTTCGCTTTTCGAAACGGTTGAATCTGAATTAACCGCAGTACATCCGGTAAGCAAAATTGTGACAAATCCGATTATCAATAAAAGTTTCTTCATATAGGTTTTCTTGAAAGATTATGCGTTATGATTGATTTTGTGTTACAATTTTGTAATTATTTTTTTCTAAATATTTCCCGAGCAATACGGAGCTTAAAATCACTAACGGTATAGAAATAATCAATCTTATCAAACTGAATTTTATACCTAAAAATGACGCTTCAAAAATTGTCATCGGAATTCGGCAAATCGCGGCTGCGCCAATGTATGTAAAAATAATAGAAAGTTTCGCGCCTTTTTTAAATAAGGAGGAGGCAACGGGGAAAGCTACATACAATCCTCCAACAGTGGTTCCGGCAAGAAGAATAATCCAGATGTAGCCTGCAATGCCGGAATCTTTTCCCAAATGTTTTTCGACTTTTTCCTTTTTCACCCATACTTCAAACAAACCGATTAGAATAAACGCGCAGGGCAAAATTTTCAACATTCCAATGGAAAAGGAAATGAAGTTATGACCTATTTGTTTTCCTTGTTCAAATCCGAACATAAAAGAGCATAGAACAAAAGCGAAATAAATTCCTATTAAGAATATTTTAATATACTTGTTTTGCATCTTCATAATAATTCACCGTAGAAAATGCCGATTGCTAATGCGATAATAAGCGCGATAACCAAACTGATTACATTTCTTATAATAGTAACTTTAATCCCGAAATATTCTTTTTCTATTGGATATGTAAGAATACCAACCATCATTAAAGTAGTGGAGAAAGCTGCCAGGACCATATAACTAACGCCTTTTTCCAACAAAATACCGCACAGCGGATAAGCAATAAATCCCGGCATTAAAGTTATTGAACCGAAAAGCGAAGCTAAAGCGATACCGGTAATTTTATCATTATTTCCCAAATAATTTGAGATCATTTTATCTGGAACAAAGAATAGAACAAGAGAAACAAAAATGAGCATAATTAAAAATGCCGGTAAAATATTAACGAATTTTTTGTAGGAAATTTTTATAGCGGCAGTTGTCTTTTTTCTGTCTGTAATGACAGAAAGTAATAGTGCCAATCCGGTTATTAAA
Source organism: Chlamydiota bacterium (assembly GCA_003648225.1). Classification (GTDB taxonomy): domain Bacteria; phylum Auribacterota; class UBA3054; order UBA3054; family B51-G9; genus B51-G9. The sequence continues at coordinate 10,138 of QMOL01000001.1, read as the reverse complement.
TATAAATAATACATTGTTTTGATAAATTATTCCCCCTTTTTCTCCAAAGAATACCAGTCTATTTTCCTCGTTATGTACATTACTGTGCTTAATACAAACAGCAGACCGATACTGCCCATAATTAAGGCATAATCTTCAAGTTGGAGAACAACATATAAGTATGAGTATAGAACAATCAGAATTCCAAAAACAGCGAGTGTGAAACGATTGTTTTTAAGAATGCCTTTTGAGTAACCGGTAATTAAAATAGTTGTAACTAAAGCTGATAAAATATAAGCAATATCAAAATTCAAATGTTCAGAAATTGAAAGAAGAAGAATATAAAATAAAAGAATAGCTAATCCGATTAAAATGTACTGAATAGGATGAACTCTTTTTTTACTGATAATTTCTGAGAAGAAAAAAGCTGCAAATGTGAAAATAATAAATATTAACGCATATTTTGATATCCTGATAGATTTTTGATATATGTTGGTTGTGATCAGTAATTTTAAACCAAAAGAAGAATCAGTTATCTTATATTGATTGTCCAACCAAAATTGTGGAAAATTCCTGTTCAAATGTAAAATGTTCCATTCGGCTGTAAATCCGGCACTGCTTATTTTTCTTGTAACAGGTAGGAATGAACCGTTAAAACTTGGAGAAGCCCAGCTTGATTTTAAACTGACATCAGTTGTTTTGCCAATAGGAATAAATTGAATGTTTTCGCTGCCGTTAAGGTTAAGCCGGAATGAAAATAAATTTTCTCCTTTGGCTGAAGACAAAGGAATGACACAATGTAAACCCGCGGAAGCGAGGTCGGTTGTTTTTAATCCCGGACTTACATCATATTTTTTCCCGTTAAAAAGGACACATATATTATCTTGAATTCCTCTCATATCGGTAATACCAATGGAAAATATTGCTTTATCCCAAAGAACATTTTCCGGGTCGATATTTGACTGGTTAAGTTCAGGCAAAATGAAATTACCATTTATGTTGAGTTTAACGTTATATAAAACAGCTTCATAAATGCTTCTATATCTGATTTCCGGATTTATCTGCCCGGAAACAGTAAGCTTTTCAGGCAGAACATGCAAATAATGAATATTGAATTTTAACTTATCATTTTTGTCCCTGTAAAATGATTTATATGGAACTGTAAAAAACGGACATGTAATGGTTTGACTATTTCCCCATTTGTGATTTATTTCCTGAACAACAGAATCTCTTCGCAACTTTCTTTCACGCATTAAAGAGGAAACCATTGATGCCGGAACCAAAAGGATCATGACAAATAATCCTATTGAGAAAATTTTTAGTGTTGCGGAGTTTCGAATAAAATCACCTGCTCTTTTAATTGTTGCCTGCGTTTTCATGGCTTTTTACTTTTCATTTTCCTTTACCGTTGATAAATTATTTTTAATTTCTTTTATTAATTTCTCTTTAAATATTTTAGCCGAATATGTATTCTCGGAATTACGGAAAAATCCTCTTTGGATAACAGTAACATAGTAGTTTGTTCCTTCTACTTTACACGTTACCCTTAATTTAACTTCGCCTTTATGCGTTCGAAACCATTCTGTTTTTATCTCGCCTTTATACGGTGTTACAGAATATTCAAATCCGGAAACAGTTCGTTGATACTGGATATTATCAACCGCATCACGAACGGCAATGAAGACCTGTTCATCGACTGCCGTTTTTTTGTTGAATGATACACAACCGGCAAACAATAAAATAATTATCAGGTAAATAACTTTCATTTTTACTAATTAGGGATTACTCGAAAAGGATGTTTGCGAAATCCCCATTTGGAGGGACGTTGTCCTCAACGTCCTAACCTGCGTAAATTAAAATGCTTCGACAATTAGGTCGCCGGGGAACCCAGCATACGCGGGTCACGCGGCGACCCTCCAACGGTTTTTAAAAAACCAATAAAATTCGCATGTTTTTAGCAAATAACTGTAAAAAACAATTTTCATTCGACAAAATTTGTTAATAGCAATCAATATTTTATGTCGATGAATACGCTTTAGTTCGTTATTTCATTGCATGATTTATAATTAATCACGCAAGACATGAAGCTACCGCTTCCAAATTCGGCTCAACGGGAGAGGGGAGTTGAGTCGCTTTTTCAGCAGAAGCGATATCTTTCAATCCTGTTCCTGTGAGCAAAATCGCCGCGGTTTGTTCAGCGGAAATTTTACCGGTTTCACGCGCTTTCTTTATTCCTGCCCAGGCGGTTGACGCGGCCGGTTCAACAAAAATCCCTGTTGAAGAGGAAACTTCAGCAATTGCTTTAATAATTTCATCATCAGAAACGATTAAACCGTAACCATCGGACATTTTCAAACTTCTTAGCGCCATTTCCGCGTTGCGCGGCGCGTTAACTACAAGTGAATCAGCAACCGAATCAGCGGAATCGCGAAATATTTTTGAAATCTCTTTTTCATCTTCAGCTAACGCTTTTACAATCGCGTCAGAACCTTCCGGTTGAACTGCAACGAGCTGCGGTATTTTTTCTATCCAGCCAAGTTGGAGTAAATCAAAAAAACCTTTATAAATTCCGCTTATAATTACACCGTCGCCCGTTGGAACAAAAACCTGGTCGGGAAGGTCAAAATTCAACTGACAGGCAATTTCCCATGCCGCTGTTTTCTTGCCCTCAATCGTCCACGGATTATAAGCGGTATTTCTATTATACCAACCGAATTTTTCTGTCGCCTGTAAACTTAACTCAAAACAAGTGTCGTAATTCCCGTTAATCGGAAATAAATTCGCGCCGTAAGCGGCAAGTTGAACAAGTTTTGCTCTCGGAGCCGAAGCGGAAACAAAAATATAACTTTCGATTCCCGCGGAAGCGCAAATCCCCGCAAGAGAACTTGCGGCGTTGCCTGTTGACGCGCAGGTGATTTTGTCATAGCCTTTTTTGCAAGCCATTGCGACCACAAGATATGATGCACGGTCCTTGTAGGAGCCGGTAGGTTCAACGGTTTCATCTTTCAGCCAAAGATTTTTAATGTCGATTTTTTTGCGGAGAATTTCTGAGGAATATAATGGGGTATTACCAACTTTCAAAGGAGGAAAAACAACCGGAGGGAAAATTATTTCCGTGCCTGCGTTTTTTTTTATATGGCTTAATTTGTATTCTTCATAGTCATACAAACATTCAAGGACACCAAGAAGTGATTTCCCGGCTTCCTGTTTTTCTGAGCATACCGGACAAACATATTCAGGCGCATTATTCGCCGGAAAAAATTTCCCGCAGGTTATGCACTTGAATTGATAGTTTGCACTCATTGATTTATATTGTGAAAATTTCTTCTTCTTTATGTTTAAGAGCTTCGCCAATTTTGTTAATGAAATCGTCAGTTAATTTTTGCATCTGCTTTTCGCTGTCGCGAAGGTCATCTTCGGTGAGTTCACCGTTTTTCTTCATATTTTTCAATTTCTCATTTTTTTCCCGCCTGATGTTTCTAATTACAACTCGTGCTTCTTCAGCCATATGTTTAACATGTTTATCAAGTTCTTTGCGTCGCTCTTCATCTAATTCGGGAATCGGAACACGGACAACTCTGCCATCATCAACCGGAGTGATACCGAGACTTGATGATTGAATAGCTTTTACAATTGCGGGTACTGTATTTTGATCCCATGGCTGAATTAGAATAAGACGTGATTCAGGTGTGGAAATTCCCGCCATTTCCTTGAGAGGCATATTGCTTCCGTATGCTTCCACGCGAATATCTTCTACGAGAGTAGGCGATGCTTTGCCTGTTCTAATACCGTTAAATTCATGATGAAGGTGTTCGATTGAGTGGTTCATTTTATCTTTTGCTTTGCTGATAATTATACGGTAAGGCATATTTTCTCCGGGTTGAAGTTAAAAATCAGGGTTAATTACCTGTAAATTTTACCATAAAGCATAAAAATTATCAAATTGTATTTGACTTGACAGAAAACAATATGTTGGGTATCATATTACACTCGAACAGTTTATTATCGTAAATTTAATAACTTCTACCAAAGAGGTGTGTTATGAAATCAAGCGGAATCACAACGCTTATACTAATTGTAGTTATAATCGCAGCTATTGTTTTTCTTATCTTTATTCTTAAATTCATCAAAATTTATGTGCAGGCTTTGGCATCAAAAGCTAATATTACAATGACCAGCTTAATCGGTATGTGGCTCAGAAAAGTTAACGCAGGCGTTATTGTTAACACTAAAATAGCCGCAATTAAAGCAGGCCTTTCCGTCTCTACTGAAGAATTGGAATCCCTCTACCTTGCAGGTGGCGATGTTATGAATGTTGTGCGCGCGCTCATTGCCGCCGATAAAGCGAATATTCATCTGGATTTTAAACAAGCATCGGGGATTGACCTTGCCGGTCGTGATATTTTCGGTGCGGTGCAGACTTCGGTAAATCCAAAAGTCATTGACGCGCCTGACCCGACAAAAGGTCGCACAACCGTTGATGCTGTCGCTATGGACGGTATTCAGCTTAAAGCGAAAGCCCGTGTAACTGTTCGCACAAATCTTGACCAACTTGTCGGTGGAGCAACCGAAGAAACAATTATTGCCCGCGTTGGCGAGGGAATAGTTACAACAATCGGTTCCGCGCTGACGCACAAAAAAGTACTTGAAAATCCTGACTCTATCTCTAAAAAAGTTCTCAGTAAAGGTCTCGATGCAGGTACGGCATTTGAAATCCTTTCAATTGATATTGCAGATATCGATGTAGGTGAAAATATCGGCGCGAGATTGCAAGCCGACCAGGCGGAAGCTGATAAACGAGTCGCACAGGCAAAAGCTGAGGAACGAAGAGCAATGGCCGTCGCGGCAGAACAGGAAATGAAAGCAAGAGTTCAGGAAATGAGAGCAAAAGTTGTCGAAGCGGAAGCTGAAGTGCCAAAAGCGATGGCAGAAGCGTTTCGCAGCGGTAATTTGGGGATAATGGATTATTATAAAATGAAAAATATTAATGCTGATACTTCAATGCGTAACAATATTGCCGGAACAGGCAGCACGGGACAATCCGGTCATACTAAATAAATGGACAAAAAATCTTTAATTGATATTCTAAAAGTTGTCTTGGTTTTGGGATTTGTTTTGCTTCCACCGATTATTAAAGCTTTCGCAAAATCCAAGAAGGCGGAGGGAATAACTCCGCCACGAAGACCTGACACCCAAAGAAATAAACTTAAAGCAGCAAAACGTGTTAATCGTAAACCTATTGTAAATTATCAGGAAAAACCTAAGTTGCAAAAGAAAGTTGAGGATGTGCTCGCAGAAATATTCGGCGATAAACTATCGCCCTTAACGCCGGAACGAGAACGTTTGCCGTCAAAAACCCATAAGCAGGAAATTCATAAAACGGCCCGGCACAGCATTGAGCCAAAAAATGAAGAATTACCGCGTTTTAAAACAAATATTAAAAATTTTAAAGTGAGTGATCCTTCCCTGCCGGATGATATTAAAGGTTTCAATCCGAACATCCATACCGCAGCAGAAATTTCTGAACAAACATCTCCTTTCCTTAAAAAATTCCAAAAGATGAGCAGAGATGATTTACGTTACGGAGTAATTATATCGGAAATCCTTGGACCGCCTGTTTCTCTTAAATAAGCCACCTGTTTTATTAATAAGATAATTTGATTTTAAAATATTGTTATGAAAAATAAAAAAACATACGATAGAAGAAATTTTATTAAAACTATAGGTAAATGCGCCGCGGCAAGCCTTTTCGCTTCTCCGCTTTTAGCTTTGTCGAAAATAAATAAAAAACGCAAGCCAAATATTATTTTTATACTCGCTGATGATATGGGGTGGATGGATTCAACTCCTTATGGAAGCAGATTTTACGAAACACCAAATATCGAAAAATTAGCAAAAATGGGTATGAGGTTTACCTCAGCTTATGCCGCAAATCCTCTCTGCTCTCCCACACGAGCAAGCATTATTACCGGGCAGTATCCGTGCCGTATCGGCTTAACAACCCCGGCTTGTCATGTGGATACAGTTCGAACAAACACTTTTCTTCAAACTTCGGCTCCCCCAACATCCAAACGTCTTGAACCTGTAACTAAAACCCGTTTGCAGCTTGAATATTATACAACCGGTGAAGCGCTTAAATCTGTCGGTTATGCAACTGCTTTATTCGGGAAGTGGCATTTGGGATGGAAGCCTTTTGAGCCGCCGAATCAAGGCTTTGACGTAAATGAACCGGGAGGTTCTTATCCGGGTCCTCCAAGTTATTTTTCGCCTTATCACATGGAAAGAAGCGGATTTAAAGATGGCCCGAAAGGCGAGCAGATAGATGAACGTCTTACGGAAAGTGCAATATCTTTTATGAAAAAAAACGTTAAGAAAGACAAACCGTTCTTTTTGAACTTCTGGAATTTTGATGTTCATGCCCCTTATCAAGGAAAAGAAAAACTTATTAATAAATATGAAAAGAAAATTGAAATCGACGACGCGCAAAATTGCCCTACTATGGGATCAATGATAGAAACTCTTGATAACTGTGTAGGGGAGATTCTCGATAATGTAAAAAAACTCGGAATTGAAAATGAAACCATTATCATTTTCTTCTCCGATAATGGCGGCAATATGTACGACACCGTTAATGGAACTACTCCCACAAGTAATTATCCTTTGCGGGGTGGAAAAGCTACTATTTATGAAGGTGGAACCCGGGTGCCTATGATTGTTGTTTGGCCTGGAGTTGTTAAACCGGACACGGTAAGCGATGTGATGATTTCAAGTGTAGACTTTTATCCGACAATTCTTGATATGGCAGGTGTAAAACCGAAGCCGAATCAAATTATAGACGGTATTGATTTAGTGTCTTTCTTAAAAGGGAAAAGTAAAAAAGTACACGAAGAAATATTTTGCCATTTCCCGCATACAGTTTCGGCAACAAAAAATATTGCTTCAACAAGTGTGCGTAAAGGTGATTGGAAATTGATTAAGTTTTATGCGGATAATTCTGACCAAACAGACAGATATGAACTTTACAATTTGAAAAAAGATATCGGTGAAAAAAATAATCTTGCAAAAAAATATCCCGAAATTGTAAGAAAGCTCGATAAATTGATCGTTCGGCATTTGAAAAAAACTAACGCTATTGTCCCAATAGCAAATCCAAAATATGACCCTGATTATGTTCAGCCACCTCCTGTTATTTCAAAACCTGTGCATGGCTGGCAGGCACAGCACAGCTGTGAATTACACGCGGCTGACGGTCAACTTGAAGTGAAAGTTACAGGAGCAGACCCGTATTTTGTCACCAAAAATGTTCCGCAATGCACCGGACCGATTAAACTTCATTTCCAAATGAAAGCTGATGTTGGAGGAGACGGAAGAATTTATTGGAATACAAAAGAAGACAAATCTTTCCTGGGTAATTTCGAATCTTTTGCTTTGAATCACGATAAACAATGGCATGAATATATTGTTGACCTTCCCAAAATCCCGCGAAAACAAAACCTGAATGAAATTAGAATTGATCCCGGTGATAATCCGGGCAATGGTGAAAATACAGCTTTATTCGATTGGATTCGCATCGAAACACCAACCGGGAAATTACTGAAGGAATGGAAATTTTAATCCATACAATAAAAAAATAAAATGTGCGTCATAAGTAATATAAAATGAAACAAGATTACGATGACATTAGAGAATTCCTGAAAGGAAGTATGCCGGCTTTTCACAGGATTTACTGCCGTTATGAACGGCAGTTATTTTTTTATGTAAATTCAATGATTCGCCATAAAGAAACATCAGAAGATATTTTTCAGGAAATCTGGACACAGGTAATTAAAAAACTCCCGAAATTTGCTTTCAAAGGCTCATTCAAAAATTGGCTCTACACAATCGCTCATCATAAAGTTATTGACTATACAAGAAAAACAGTAGGAAAGTTTAATGTAAGTATAGACGAAACAATCGATGAAAATAAAAAAATTACATATCATGATATCCTTTCCGATCCCGCACCGGATATCGTTGAGCAATTATCTACAAAAGAGATGATTGATAAAATTCGGAAAGTTGCGGAAAATCTTCCCGAAAAACAAAAAGAAGTTTTTTTACTTCGCTGTGATGCCGGTTTGAAATTTAAAGAAATTGCCGAAATGACAGGAGACTCTTTAAATACAATTCTCGGGCGGATGCACTACGCGATAAAAAAAATTAGAAATGAATTAATGGACGAATACTAATTTACAATAAATTTTTTTATATTGCGTCATTATATTTAGAACAAAAAATAACGAAAATTAAAAATGAAAACTGATAATAAAAAAATATGGAAAAGTGATCCCTGGGATGATAATATCATTGCTACATTATCACGCCCATCAAAAGAAATTAGAAATAATATCTATGAAATGGCCCGCGAACAGGCAGCAGCTTCCCGAAATCACTCTCAATCCGTTTTTCAACGTGCAACATTGTTTGTCCGCAGCCGGTATTCATACGCTTTGTGGAGTGCTGCGGCATCGCTATTGATCGCCACTTGCGTATGGCTCGGAAATACCGGTCGCGGAACTTATGATCGATATCAAGCTTCAAATGACTTAAATAATATTGTTAATGAAACAGTTTTAATTTTAAATGAACCGGATTTCTCTCCGCTTTTCGAGCAGACAGGAGTTGACATAGATGAAGCAGTTATAGTAGTTGGATTGCAAACGGTTAACGAGGAAATCGCGAGTCTTGAAAACAACTTGCAGTTAAACTACTTGTTTTAAAAATTAACTAAATAAAAAAAGGAAGGTATTTATGAAAACAATTATTTTATTACTATCAATTATGATGATTACAAGTATCTCTGTAGCTAAACGTTCAGGAAATGGTTCGGGACACAGAAACAGATATAATTCTGAACAGAAGAACTGTAATGGAGATTCTTTAAGAAAACAAGAAAGAAAACGCCATAGAAAAAATATGACGCCTGAAGAAATAAAAAAACGTGAAGAAAGAATTCAAAAACGGATTAGACATATGGCAAAAGGTGACGAAGCGGAATTTAATCGTCTTATGAAACTTAGAAAAGATGATCCCGAAGCTTTCAGAGCTGAAATGCAAGCGCGAAGAGTCCAAAGAAACAAAAATAAAAAGCTAAGAAATAAAAGAGTAAAAGGAGGTAATATAAGATGAAAAAATTAATAATTATCTCAGCTGCTTTATCAATTATTCTTACCGGTTTTGTTCTCGCAACTCCGAAGGGAAATGATAATGACGGGCATGGCGGACCACCTTGGATGGAAAAAGGTAATCCCCCGCCTCCGCCAAAAGGGAGGCAGCAAGGCAGGCCTCCATGGATGAAAGAAGGTCGCGAGCATAAAGGATGTCCCGGGATGGAAAGAAAGCACCCTCAACATCCGTCTATAAGGGGAGAAAAAAATCATCGCGAAATGAGGAAAAAAATAGAAAAGAAAATCCGGAAATTACGAGGAAATAATCCGGAAGAATTTGAACGGTTGATGAAACTGCGTAAAGAAAATCCTGGAGCATTTAGAAAGGAAATTCATAAACGATACAAAAAACAGTTTGAAAAAGAAAATCCTGAAGCATTTAAAAGAATGCAGGAAATGAAGAAAATAAAAAAACAGGTTTACGGCCTTAATCAAAAATTCAAAAAATGCAAAGATGCTGATAAGAAAAAAGAATTAAAACAACAAATGAGAGATCTTATCGGAAGAGCATTTGATGTTACTCAGGAATTCAGAGAAAAAGAAATTAGCAACCTTGAGAAAAAAACAAAACAACTTCGCCAAAAAGTAAGAAAACGCGGAAAAAATAAAAAAGAAATGGTCGATCTAAGACTTAAAGGCTTGATCGATGGCGAAGAAACAGTTAAGTGGTAAGAAATTCTCTGAGAATTTTTAAAAAGCCGGAATACTTAGATATTCCGGCTTTTTTTTGGTCGATAAAAATATTCACAAAATCATATTTGTCAAAATTTAAAAGAAAAATCTTTGATTTTATAATCAACAGGATTATTACATGCTTTCGTCTGAATGCTGAAATGAACTCCACGCTGCCAGGCAAATTCAGATAACTTATGAATTTTACTGATTATTGTTCTCGTAGAATTTGTCGTCCCGCCAAATTCGGCAATAACATTAATTTTTGAGCTGTCAATCTT